>CALLXS010000001.1 GCA_937875295.1 uncultured bacterium
AAACTTCATATTACTATGAAAGCATCAGATGCTGAGTTAGAGGAATCTGCGGATAATCGTACAAAAGAAATAGATTATACTTTAAGGAGCTTAGGCGATATGTTCAAAATAGTAATAAAAAGAAATAAATTAGATAGTTCGATAAATGATCTAATCAATAGCGATTACGAGTCAAGTTTTTGGCAAAATATTGATTTAAATGGGATTGAAGATGTAGTCAATTCCTTTCGTACGAAGTATAGAGTATGATAATAAGAGAGTTGATTTAGTATTAAATTCTAAGGCGATGACAGTAAAAAAAGTGATGACAGAATCTCAAATATCGGACTTAGAGAAGAGAACTAATGCGAGGTGGCGACCAGACAACTTAATCCCTTGCGTTAGTGAGAGGTACCCAGCGGATATATCGTATGAGTACGAATTGAAATATTTGTGTTGGGATGCCGCAGAAGGCAACCCAAGATTATATAAAGATATGTATCATAAATGGACATTAGCTGAAGTATATGAAGCAATTATGCTTCGGCGAGTTTATAATTGGTGGAGTTAATATGAGTGATTTAGGAATGAAGTTTACTTTGTCCCCATCTCTTGATGTAGGTGCTTTAAACTATGTACTTGCTCAGATGAAGAAGAGCTTAGGCGACGCAGGGTCAAATATTAAAATGATTGATGCTGATGAGTTTAATAAAGGGCTTGATAGTATTAAGCAGGGCTTTAAAGAAACGACCGAGTCTTCTGATAAGCTTGATGAGAGTTTGCAAAAGCCGATAAAATCGTCAAGTGCATTAGCAAATGCTTTTAAATTTAACATGGTTATTGATGCAGTGGACAAAGTCTCTCAAGCTATGACTAAGTTAACAGACGAAAGTATTAAATATGAAGCTAGCTTAAAAGCAGTAGGTGCTATAACTGGTTTTACAGGTAAGGAACTTGATGATATTGGTGATAAAGCAAGAGGATTAGCTAAATCATTCGGAGGTACAGCGACAGACCAATTATCATCCTTTCAAGGAATTTTATCAAAGATAGGACCTGAAGTTGCTAAAGATAGTTCAGCACTTGAATTATTTGGTAAAAATATAAACATATTATCAAAAGCATCAGGAGATAGTGCAGCTACCTCAATGCAAGCAATTACCGATACAATGCTTCAAATGGGTTTGGCAATTGGCGAACCGATAGAAATTGCTCAAAAATCTACAGATGTTATTAATGCACTTGCCGCGTCGGCACAAGTAGGAGCGGCTGAAATCCCAGAGGTTGCTGAGTCACTTGTAGTAGCAGGTGTTGCTGCTAAAGGAGCGAATATTGGATTAGTGGATGTGAACGCTGCGATTCAAGTATTAGCATTAGGTGGTAAAAGAGGTGCTGAGGCAGGTACTGCTTTGAGAAATGTAATCGGTTATTTACAAAAAGCTTCCGGGCCCGCAGCTGAAGTAATGCAAAGTTTGGGAACTTCAACAGAAGAGTTAGGAGAATTACTTACTACTCAAGGTTTAGATGTTGCTCTTGCGAAAATAAGAGATGGTATGGATACTCTTGGCAGTGATGCTGAAAAAAACGCAGCTTTAATGAGAATATTCGGGATGGAGAATGCAGCAGCAGCTGGGATATTAATAGGTAATGCTGATAAGTTTAAGGAATTTGCAAGCGGTATAGAGCTTGGAATGCAAGGCGCTGGGAGTGCATTTGAACAAGCTGAAATTAGGATGGATACTACTCAAGGAATGATTGATAGGATGATGGCTAATGTAAGTGATTTTATGATCGGTATGGGTAGTATAGTTAGCGGTGGGATTGGTGCTGTAATTAATGTATCTGCACAGTTAGCACCAATGGTAACAACATTCGCTACTTTAAAAAGCATTATACCAGTAGCACAATTGTCAGAGTTTACTAATAACCTTGTATCAAAGTTTCTGCCAGCACTTGTGACACAGAATGTTGCAACAAAGCAACTAATATTATCTGAATACATGCTTAACTTTGCGAAAGCAAACGGTATTGCAACAGATGGAAAGAGTGTAGCTGTAGTGTTAGCTAAAGCAGGTGCAGTTAAGATTGCAACGGTTGCTCAATGGTTGTGGAATACAGCAATGAATGCTAATCCAATAGGAGCATTAATACTTGGCGTAACTGCCCTAGTAGGAGTTATTGCGTTATTGTCTAATGCGTTCTCTAAATCTGCTAAAGATCGTGAGGATGACGCAAAGGCAGAATCAGAAAGTATTGATAAACAAATTGCTAACTATAAAAAGAAGGAAAATGCAGTAAATGCTCAAAAAGCTCTCATCAGTACATATGAAGAGCTAGGCACGAAGGCTTCAAGGACTGCTGAGGAAGAGGATAAGTTTATGCAAGTGCAAATAGATTTGGCAAAAACAATGCCGGGATCTATTTCAAGTACAAAGTCTTTTAGCGATAATTTAGCCACTTTGAAAGCGAAATTAAACGAAAGCACAATTGAGGTTGATAAGTTCCAAAATGAGATTAAGAAATTAGAAGATCGCAAGGTAGAAGTAAATATTGAAATAAAGAAGGCACAGAATGAGCAGATAACGGATGACATTAACGATGTGTTTGATTCTTGGACTGGATTTGATGCAGCTGCGAAAGCTACTACTAATAATTTTATTGAACAAATGAAATTAGCTCAAAATTCTGATGAATTAAAGAAAATAGGGACTGACTTAAAAACTGCAATTTATGGAAATAGCGAGTTTAAAAATATCGATGCACAAGACAAAGCAAATCTGGAAAAACTTGCTGATGCTACAATGGTTAATCTTGAGGAACAATTTAAGCTAAAGCGTGAAGATGCAGGGAATAAGATAAAGGATATTATTAACTCTGCAATCAATAGTGGTAGCGGTGAATTATCTCTTGTTACTCCTATTGGTGATTCTAATATGATAGGTCAGAAGTTAAAAGATTCATTAAATGTCACGGCTAATGATATAGAAAGCGAATTGCAGAAGTTATCAAAAGCAAATAATATCCCTATTGAAGATTTAAGAAAAATGTATTCAGAAATGAATTCTGAGGTCCAGAAAAATAGAGTTGGTGATGCGATAAAAGAATCATTAGAAATAAAAGGTAAAATCAATAGTAGTGAACAAAACAAACAATTGATTGATGCTTATTCTGATGCAATGAATGAAATTAACAACCTGAGGTCTAAGAAAAGTGATAGTGGTCTAACTGTAAATGAACAAAATCAATTAGATGAATTAAGTAAAAAAGCACAGGAGACAGCTGATAAGATCGGTGCAATTGCTCCAGAAAGCAAGACTAATTTTAAAACTATAGTAGATGAAGCAGGTAATTTAAAGCAAGTTTATGATATAAATATACAAAAAGCAAGTGAATTAGTAGAAGCTAATAAGGAGATTGGGAATACAGAGCCACAAGAGAAATATATAAATGCAATAACTGCTCAGTCTGTAGAAATCGACAAACAAAAAGCTAAGTTATACGAGCTAAAGGAAAAAGCAGACCAAGCTAATGACCCAAAAGAGAAGCAGAAATACATTGATTTGTATAATAAAGAAAATGAGGCAATAAAAAAGAATACAAATGATTTAGTAACTCAATTAGTAAAAGGGAAAGACGCAGGGTTAGATATCAGTAAAAGTATTGACATTTTAGCTAATTCTCTTGGCATCACTCGCGAAGAAGCAAATAGATTATTGTTAGCGGAGAAATTACGAGAAGCATCAAAAGATGGTGATATTACAAAAGATAAGATTAAAGAAATTGCTAATAGTTTTAATGTTTCCGAAAGTGCAGCTGAGAAATTGTATAAGCAACAGCAAATGAATACAAAAGAAGCACTGAATACCGCCAATGCTGTTGCAAGCATAGAAAACGCATATGATAATGCATCTGCTATTGCTAAAGATCGTTTAGAGAGCAATAAAATGGAATATTTGAATTTATCGCAAACAGAGACTGAAAGAGACTTAACCGAAGGAGAAAAGAGAAGAAAAGCAGAATTAGAAAAGAATGCAAGATGGGATGTTGGAGAAGTTTCTAAATTAAACAAACTTGAAGAACAAGCAAATAAAGTTTTCAGTGAAAAAGAGAAAAAGACTGCTAAAAAAACTACTGAAGATATTCAAAAGGTTATAGAGAAAGCTGAGGAAGAGGGACGGAAGAAAAGAGAAGAATTAGAGTTGCGTTCAATCGAAGACCAAGAGAAGCAGGCAAGAGAAAGAAAAATTGCAGGATTAAAGAAAACAGAAGATGATATATTAAAGCAAATTGAAGAAGCAGAAAAGAAAAAGAATGAAAAACTAATCAAGCAATTAAAAGAGAATTTATCTTTACAAAAGCAAATAAATGAGGATGAGCTGATAAAATATGATACAGAAATTGCAAAAAAGAGAATGGCGGAAGAAGATAAGAATAATAAAGAAATCAAATCAGCCCGTACTAAATACATTAACGATGCGAATAAATCAGCACTAGAATTATTAAAGAATCAAAGTTATTCACTAGTTGGTGATGATTATATAAATAATCTTAATTCACAAAAAGATTTAGCTACACAAATTGCAGAAGATGAAGCTAAGCAAAAGGTTAATACATTAATTGAATCAAACAAAAATATCATTAAGTTATACTCAGAATTACTTGAGTATAGATCAATTATTGCAAGTAAGACTATAGCTTTAGATAATGCTATTGCAAACAATGAGGTTGATGAAATAAAGAAGTTATCTGCAGATATTGACGACCTAAAAAGTAAGTCAAGTAACCTTTTATCTGATATTGATAGTACTATTGATAACATTAAGGAATCGGATGAAGCTAGGTCTATAAATATTAAAGTAAATTACGAGTTAGACAAGAGCAATGATGAGATAGACGAGAAAATTGACAAAGCTAAAATAGCCATAAATGCTAAGTCGTATGCTGATTATAGCCGTAAGATTGCACTTGAAGAAGCTGAAAGGACATATAGGGCAGAATTAGCATTAGCACAAGGGAACAACAATCTAAAGTTAGAGGCTGAGAAAAAGTTCCAACAAGAGAAACTAAGGCTACATATGGAGTATTTAGACAAATCATTAGATTATGAAGATGTTGTTTTGAATGCTCAATATAAATTTATAAATACATTTACTCAATCATTTATGGATACTGCTATTAATCCTATTCAGCAAGAGATTAATAAGCTACAGGATCAACTAAATGCAATAAGAGATTACAATAAGGATGGGAGTAATGACCAGTACAATAAAGATGTTGAGGCATTTAGAGAAGCATCTCAGGTTGTGAATTGATGTAGAATTTGTATTTTTGATAGCAGTAAGTCTATAACATACTGCAAAATATAGTAATTAACTTTATTTATACTATTGGTAATTTACTATAAAATATAAAAAAGAGATATTAAAATTATTTTAATATCTCTTTTTTTATTAAAATATGGATAATTGTTGAACTTCTTTTTGTAATGGAATAGTAGTTTTATGTCCCCAATAATTTATCATATTTCCGAATTGTTTATCTGTTACACTCAAGATACTGACTTTTCCTTCAGCTTCTATCATTCTTTTTATTCTTTTAATATAAGTATCTGTTGCTTCGCCACTAGCACAATGCCTAATATAGACGGAATATTGTAGCATAGAAAAACCACTTTTTTTAAGGTTTTTTCTAAACCTTGCGGAAGATTTTCTTTGTTCTTTTGTCTCAGTGGGCATATCGAACATTACAAAAAGCCACATAATATGGTATCCGTTTAATCTATTTTGTTCCATTAGTAATTTCAGGAAAATTAATTAACTTTTGTTTTCCATCAATACATTTAGCTAAAGATGAAGTAGTATAACTAAATGCAATCATCATTGGTCGGATGAGGTTTCGCATTTTTACATCGGAAGTTAAAACTTTAAGAGCTTGTAATTTAAAATCTTTGTTAATGCTGTGAATTTCGGGATTATCTTTGATAAATTGATATACAAATGCATCTGCAAAGGGTCTATATGGTTCCATTATATCATCTGCTAAGCACATATAATTATACTTGTTTTGGTGATGAATTCCAATTGTGGGAAGTAGTCCAGAAGCAATAAGCGCTCTAGCTATTCCTGCTCTAATTATTGAATATGAATAATTTAAGAGCGAATTTGGGTAAATTCCTTCCCTTTCTCTTTTGAAATTTGGAATATCAAATAGTTCTTTCCAATAATGTTTTGCTGCGATTGCCTCTCGATTATTAGAATCGCCAGACTTAACATTTTTAACTAAGTTATTTAAAAAAATTGATTCTTTACCGTTATTTTTAAGTACTTTTGCTTGATTTTTGATTTTTGCTATTATTGTCTGTTTCCATAAATTATTTTTAATTGATTCAGAGGAGTTTAATTGAGATTTGTAAGTTGCTGTTTGAGTACTATGCCCAATCAAAGGGTTTAGCATTGAAATTGGTAAATGTTTTTCATCGCAAATAATAGTTGCTATATTATATTCTGCAAATTTCTGAAGAGCGCAATGAGTATATGTAATCATTCTATTATCAAGCATAATAAATCCCAAATCCTCAACGGGGAGCGAATTTAGCTCCCCAGTGGATTTATTTGAAATTTTCAACTGTTCATTTTCAATGGATAAATGGCATTCTGATTCTATATAAATTGATCTTTTAATCATTATAATATTTAGATATTTTAATAAATGTACCAGTTACATCTAGAACAATCGGAATACCCTTAAAGGTATTAGAATTACATCTTTTTACCTTTCCATCAATTTTGGTGACATCTTTTACAGAAGTATCCTTATCCGCATTTATATTAGAATAAAAGTGTCTTCCCAAAATTAGATTGTTAGGAATAAAAAATTTAATTAATCTAAAAATTCTTAACTTTAGTTCCTTACGAATTTCTTCAGGAAGCTCTCTAATATTTATTTGTTCGTTGTTTATTAGTGCTTGGTAATAAGGAAGTTCGTCAGGAGATTCATTGTACATAACTACTAAGTCTCCAGCTTTTAATCTACAAAAAAATGGTAGAGTAATTATATTATTTTTTTTATCTGTAATTGTAATTTCAGTCGGAAATAGATTTTGAACAGAACCGCTTCTTAATTGATTAGATAATTCCAAATTTGAAATTAGTTTACATTCAGTAATATTTTCATTTTTACTATCTAAGCCTTTATAAATTGCTATAGCATAATTTCCATCGTTTTCGACGATGTAATTATTTTTATAATCTTTTTTAGATAAATGTGTATGAGGTTTAAAAATAACTGGGCTAAGTTTATTTGCAAATACTTTAATATTTTTAATTGGTACAGGTTTTCCTTCAGGATTTTTTTTCAAATTTGGTTCTAAAAATATTCCATTTTCCTTAATTTTAGAAAGAACCTGATTTTCAAACATATTCCTAATTTTATCATCAACTATAAATTTAATATCACTTTCTTTTAAATTTTGAACAGGAATAGTTTTTGTATATTTTATCACTTCTTCGATTTCACCACTTTTTGTATTGACTTGATTTCTTTTTATTACTCCATAAAAAGTTTCCTTGTTTAAAGAAGCCCTTATTCCTAAACCTTTTTCATATTTAGGTATTTTCTTACCATTTTCATCTAATTGATCTGTATATTGAATATTATTATTAATTTTTAATTTGCGTTTAGTTTGCTTTAATGTTGAATCTCTAAAACTATAAGAAATTAAAATGTTTTCTTTTATTTTAAGTACATCTTCTACAAAGTTCTTCCAAGGTCTAGGAAAATATGGTCGAAGAGAATTGTTAATGAATTCATCTTCTTTTTCTCTAAAATATTTTGCTAAAGTTTCATATATTGTTTTATTGTCTATCGTATTTCTTCTATCCATTAGGGAAATTACTATTGCATCAATAGCGTGATGTGAGTGTTCGCTTCTATCTTTTCCAGTGGGATTAATGGTAGATAGTGCATCATCTTCTGTATCGGTATCTTGTTCAATGATATTTTGTAATCCCCAAAGTTTTCTTAAATCGGCTGTAATATTGCCTTTTACTGCAATTACTTTATCAAAAACAGTTTTTAAGTAATGGATAGAATATTTTGTAATTATTCCCGTATCAATTAATTGACTATTTTTAAATCCTTCTTTTATTTCATTCATCATAAAACGATTAAATTTCCCTTTCCAATAGTTTCTGTGAATTAAGTTATAATGTCTATCTATTATAGCATCGTCTTTTTGGTCTTTTGTAGTTGCCATTTTTGATCTTCCATTTGCTATTTCTTTTCTATTTTCGAATTCAATAGCTTTTTCGAGCCAAATTTTAATTGTTTCAACTATTGGAGGACAAATTATTGATTTACCACCAAGTGAAATAGTTACTTCTTCGTTATAATTAGGCAAATTCACAGGTAAAAGATTTTTTTTGATAAATCTATTGTAATAATTATTAGCAAGAGTAATATTTTCTTGAGAATTGTCAAAAGATTGGCTTCGAGGTAAAGTATGCTCTATATCAAAATCAGGATTTTCACCTAAAAAACTATGCAGAGGAATGGTTTGACCTGTATAAATACATTTTTTATTTTGTTCTATCCATAATTGAAATTTTAAAATATCTCTATCGTTTGGAATATATTCTTTTTTGTATTCTTCAAAATATAATTCTGAAATTTCTGTTTTATATTTTTGACGTCTTTTTTCTAACTCATTTTGGTATTTTTGAATAGCTTTTCGCTCGTTTGCATTATTTAGGTCACGAGTGGTTTCGATTATTACTGTATCATTTTGAGGATCAAGCCTATCACTTAAAATTAATTCATTTATTAATGATTTAAGTTCGTATAATGCTCTCATAGCCATAGGATTACGTACAGATGGTGTGCTTGGGCTGCCCAATAAATAATAGTTTTTTCCATTAATATTGGTAGGTTTAGCTTTTGGGAATATTTCAATTTCAGATGGATGATATAATTTGTCAAAATTCTCTTTAGGTATGTTATATTGAGCTTCGCTTAAATATTCAATTACCATTTCATCTATTCTTTTATTTTGCAAGTATTCGCCATTAGGCTTTTTTGCTATTTGTTCCATTAATGAATGCTCTAAATCAATTAATAACTTTTCCCTATCATTTTCTATCATCGATGCATATCTTTTTCTACCATATTCATTTTCTGTCGCAGTAATTAGTGCTTCTTTATCTTTGTTTTTTAAACAATAATTAATATTAATGTGTTTTTCAGAATTTCTTATTCTATTTAGTACAGTATTTACTATTAAAACCTTTTTCTTTTGGTCGGTATGTGATTCAATAATAAACTCAATTTCATCACTGATTTGCTCTTTTAATTTTTCCCATTTTGCTTTGCCTATAACTTCTGGCATATTTGCTAAAAATACAGAATGAGAATATAAGAGACCTTTTTCTAGATAAGGTAGAATTTTCTTTATTGCTTTTAAACTAAGTGATCCATATCCTTCTTTTAAATTAATTTTTGTAAATTTATTAGCCTTTTCTTCGTCGAAATCTAATCTATTTATAGCATATTCATATAATTTATCATCGTCTTCATAATTATTTAACACATTCCATATTTCAAAAATATCTACTTTGAAATCTTCTCTATCAATCTTAAAATTGAGCCAATTATCGCCAAATAAAGCCTTAAATTCGGCAATTGTTGGACAACCTGCCACATTAGTTTTAGGAATATAATTGTAGGTGTAGTAACGAGGATAATCTTTTTCTTTCCATTTAGGATTATGATTTTTTTCTATTTCCTTTATTATATCTAAAAAGTCAAAATGTGGTTTTTTTCTAAAAAATAATTTTATCACATTGTCTCTTATTTCTCCTTGCAAATGCTCAAACTCGCCTTCAGTATCATTTGCTACTTTATATTTAATTGTATTTATAAATGAATACATTCTAAATAATTCAAAGAGGGGATGGCTAATATGGCATCTATATTTGTTTTTTTCGAAAGGACATTTTCCGATATTATGTTTTTGAGATTTTAATGGTCGCTGAAAAAAAACTTCTCTATAAATTTTTTTAGATAGATCTTCGCTAAGATTTTGAGCTTTACAAATTTGCTCAAACTCGTCTTGCAATAGTTTTCTACCAGTAATAGTTGTTCTAATACGTTGCTGGTGAGGATCTAATGTGCTAAAGTATTGCCCAAGAGTTAAATCACCAATTTTATTTTTCAATTCTTTAATTGCTTTATCTGTATTAGTTCTTTCGTCTTGCTTTTGATCTTTTCGATTCGAATAATATCCTCGTCTTTGGCAAATATGATACAAAGCTCTTCCTATCTCATATTTTGATAGATTATTATTGGGATCAGCTGCTTTGGCTCTTAATTCATAAGGCTCAAGCGATAACCATTCAATAAAATTTTTACTTTGAGGATATTTAAAATCTTCACCTTTTTTATAGTGAGCCCAATTGTTTAGCTCTTCATTAGACAGAGGGCACATTTCATTTTCTAATAATACTTTAAGTGTACGATATTTTCGCATTTTTCGTCTGAAATAATGCCTTCTTACACTTCTTCTTTGAGTTCTTGATGCGGCTAAAGAAAATTCTACATTTTTTTCTTCTCCCACTCCTTTTTTAAATATTCTTACACCATAGTCAACAATTGGATTTTCATTTTCTGTGATATCTCTATTTCTAATAGCCCACCCTATAGACGCTGTGCCGAAATCGATATTAACTTAACTTGATTAAGATTAATTTAATTATTGTGTATTAATAGCTGTTTTAGATAGTGGTTTATGCATATCATATTAACTCAATATTAAATTAAGTTTAATTTGAATAAGTGCCTTTTTTGCAGTAATTTTGCAGTTGTTCGTATTTTTTTAATAACTGCAAATATTTTTATGAATGTTAAACTATATTTGGATAAGCCAGAATCTGATGAGTCGGTAATAATGTTATATGTTAGTTTTAACGGATCGCATGTTCGGTTAAGCACAGGTCTTAAAATTAAAAAATCAAATTGTATTGTCGAGGGCAGAACAAGGATTACCAAAATTAAGAATTCATTTATGCATGCAAAAGAATATAATACTGAAATAAATAGGATTGTTAGTTTCGTCAATAGTTATATTGTTAGCAATAATAACAAAGGATTACTTTCAAAGGAAAAGTTTGTAGAAGACTATAAAAACTATATTTCACCTTATACTATCTCAGATGCAGATAGCACTATTAATCTATTGACCGAATATTTAGATGTTAGATTGAATTATTCGAATGGCATAAAAAGGATAAATCCATTAAGTAAAACAACTTCAAGACGAATTAAGTATATGGTTAATAATTTAATCAGCTTCGTCAATGCAAATCCTAAATACGGTAAAATTAAAAGTTTTAACGATATTAAAATAGTATATGATTTTACGGAATGGTTATATAAATACAATAATACACCTGCTACAATTACTGTTAAACTTGGGTTTGTTAAACAATTTATTGATTGGGTGATTAATGAGAAGGATATTAATGTAAAATCAAATATTAAATTTAACTACGTCAATAATGAGAACCTTTCATTGTTCGCTTTAAACTTAGATGAGATTACGCTTATTAAAAACGCAACGATAGATAGTCAAATGTTGGATTACTATAGATGTTGGTTCTTGGTACAGTGTTATACCGGGTTAAGATATTGTGATCTTATACTTTTAAATAGGGAAAACATTAAACTTGGAGAAAGGATTATCTGGCTAAACACAATAAAAACTAATAAGATTGTGCAAATCCCAATTATTGATGATTTATACGAAATAATAACTTCTAATGACGACTTATTATTTAATACTAAACGCACTAATTATAATTCCTATAAAAATGGTATTAAAAAAGTAGCTAAATTAGCTGGATTAAACGAATTAGTTCCAAAAGTTTCTTATAATAGGAATGTCAAAGTAATAAAAACTTTTCCTAAATATGAACTTATTGGTACTCACACAGCAAGGAGAACTTTTATTACAATGTCAATAAAAAAAAGAATTCCTGATAGAGTTATAATGCAAGTATCAGGGCATACATCATATAAATCTTTTAATAAATATATTAAATTAGCTAATGAAGATGTGAAGAAAGAATTTTTTGAAGCTTATAACAAAAAGGATATTGATTAGATATAAAAAAAAGACGAGTTGCCCCGCCTTCAAAGTTT
>CALLXS010000002.1 GCA_937875295.1 uncultured bacterium
AAAAATTCAAGCGAAATCTAATAATAATCAATATTTAAAGAGCTTTTGGAAATATAACCCAATAATTGCAATTAAAAATATTAAATGTCCGATGTTAGTTCTCTTCGGAGAAAAAGATCAACAAGTTCCTATAAAATTAAATGAAAAGCCAATTCGCGATTTAATTAAAGAACAAAATAAAAAGATAGAAATTGAAATTATTAAGGACGCAAATCACTTATTTCAAAAAGCAAAAACAGGCGAATTTAGTGAATACTCAACTTTAGAAAAGAAATTTACTATTGATTTTTTGCCTACAATTTCAAAATGGTTGAATAAAAATATAAAAAAATAACTACTTAAAATAAATTACAAAATGAAATATATTAAGAAACTAATAATAATACCCTTACTAATTATATCTGCCTCTAATCTTTTTTCTCAAAAATTGTTTATTCAAATGGATCTGTCGCAGACAGACCACTTAAAGGCATACGGAATTGTATATTGGGCACTTCAAAAAGGTCAAACTGTTGACTGGCTCCTTAATTATAGAAGTGGCTCCTTTATGACCGATTATACTAATGATATTGCTAACGAATGCCGAATAAGAGGTGTGAGCTTTGAGACTTTTGACAATGGAATGGCAGCAAGCATTGTTGCAGAAGTTCAAGCAGAAAACGTGAATATGGATCTTGTGAAATTAGAAAAAGCTGCTAAAATAGCAGTTTATGTCCAACCGGGAATGAAACCATGGGACGATGCTGTAAGAATGGCTCTCGAATATGCTGAAGTACCATATGATATGGTATGGGACGAGGAAGTATTAAACAATAAATTGCAAGAATATGATTGGCTACATCTATTCCACGAAGATTTCACTGGGCAATACGGAAAATTTTACGCAAATTACTATAATTCTTCTTGGTATATTGAACAAGTAGCATTGAATGAAAATATGGCAAAGAAAATGGGTTATTCAAAAGTCTCAAAAATGAAACTTGATGTAGCTCTAAAGATTAAAGAATTTGTTGCTAATGGTGGTTTTTTATTTGCAATGTGTAGTGCTACAGATTCTTATGATATAGCTCTTGCATCTAGGAATATTGATATTTGTGCTCAAATGTATGATGGAGATCCGGCAGATCCGAGAGCAAACGAAAAATTAGATTTTTCGCAGACATTAGCTTTTGAGAATTTTCAATTAGTTATGGATCCGTATGAATATGAGTATTCAAATATAGATATAACAGAAGATACACGAATTAATGAAAATTCTGATTATTTCACTTTATTCGAATTCTCCGCAAAATATGACCCAGTTCCTACAATGCTCACTCAAGACCATGCTAATGTAATACACGGTTTTATGGGGCAAACTACTGGTTTTCGCAGAAGTGTAATTAAAAAATCTGTCACAATATTAGGCGAAACTGATGGTACAGATTTTATTAGATATATTCACGGAAACTTGGGAAGAGGACAATTTACTTGGTTTGGAGGCCACGACCCCGAAGATTATCGTCATTTTGTAGGTGAAGAGCCAACAGATTTGAGATTACACAAAAATTCACCGGGTTATAGATTAATTTTAAATAATGTTCTATTTCCATCTGCAAAGAAGAAAGAACAAAAAACATGATTTAATCTTCAATTGTAATTAACCTAAAAAATCATTATAATAAATTGTTTTTAAGCTGATGCAAAAGTTAAAATAATATATTGTAATGATTTTTTAATATTATTTTCTTATTTTTATAGACTTAATTTGTAGTAAATAGTAAATAAATGTTTAGTAATTAAGAATATTCATGATAATGATTAATTATTTTAAAATTTTGATAATAATGTTGCTGTTTCCTTTTATTGGCTTTGCAGCAAATACAATAAATTATAATCCCATTTCAATTAAATCAGGAACGATAGTTACATTACCTGTAAATGTAAATTTAGACGAAAATTATCAAGATTTGCAATTGACTTTAATTTATAATAATAGAGTTATTGATGTAAAAAGCATAGAATCGTCAAATACTTCTGATATAACAACTAATTTTTCTCATAGACTCGATACCGGAATTATAAATATTAACTTTTCTAAAAATTTAGGTAGTAATGTAAATTTAAACTTTAAATTAGAAGGACTTTCTTACTTTAAAGATATTACGGAATTTACAATTTTGTATTTTAAATTAGATGGTATAGACATAGTATATGAGCAAAATGCAAACAAAATCAATATAATTGGTGATAGTATAATGCAAGGTACTCCGTATAATTTAATGCAAAATTATCCTAATCCATTTAATGATTATACTACATTTAATTTTAGTTTAAATAATGATGGTGAAGTACAATTCAAAGTATTTGATGCTTCTGGACAAGAAGTTCTTGATAATACTAATATAAAGGAAAGCATTAAAATTTATCAAATGCATATTGGTGGGGGAGAAACTGAAATGTCAAGCGATACATATTATTTGAAAAAAG
The DNA here is from genome assembly GCA_937875295.1 of uncultured bacterium. Lineage (GTDB taxonomy): Bacteria > Bacteroidota > Ignavibacteria > Kapaibacteriales > UBA2268 > CALLXS01. Next base: position 2,470 of record CALLXS010000002.1, read on the forward strand.
GGAAATATAGACTTGATTTTAACCCTTTGGATAATTATTTTGCAGCTGGAGTATATTATTTTACAATTAAAGTAAATGATGTATTTTTATCTAAACCATTTATTTATTATCGATAATGAAAATTAAATACATATTAATACTATTTATTTTATTTCTATGTTTTGAGAATAATTCTTATTCTCAAACTACAGAAAATATTAATGATACAACAAGAATTAAATATAAAAACCCCGAAGATACTGAATTTTGGCTCTGCTTTCAGAGAAACTTCAGACAAGATAGAGATTCTTTGATTCTTGAGCTTTTTATTTCTGGAAATGATGATGCATCTGTTGTTGTTGAAATAGCAGGACTTAATTTCGTAAGAAATCAATTTGTACCAAAAGGCACAGTCGCAATAATTAGGATTCCAATTGAAGCTCAAATAGTTAGTGAAGAAATTATAGAAAATCTTGCAATCCACGTAACTTCTGACAATCCAATATCAGTTTATGGACTAAATCGAAGAAAATTAACGACTGATACTTATATGGGATTACCGATAAGTGTGTTAGGTAATGATTATAGAGTGATGTGTTATACATTAGCAGATAGATTTATGTCGCAATTTGCAATTGTTGCTGTCGAAGATTCTACAGAAGCTACTATATCACTTTCTGTAAATTCTTCGAAGCATCCTGCAAATTTTCCATATAAAATTAAATTAAATAAGGGTGAAGTATATCAGGTCGTTGCTAATTATGAGAAAAATAGTACTTGTGATCTAACAGGCTCGAAAATCACTTCAAATAAAAATATTGCAGTTTTTAGCGGTCATCAATGTGCGTATGTACCAATTAATGTGATGGCTTGTAATCATTTAGTAGAGCAAATGCCACCGATTAACTCTTGGGGAAAACATTTTTATATCGGAAGACAAGGACCAAGGACTGCTTTTGTGTATAGAGTTCTTGCAAATGAACCTGATACAAAGGTATTTGAAGATAATAAGCTAATTACTACATTGGGACCTGGAGATTATTTTGAATCAGAATCTAAAAAGGATATTCAAGTTACTGCAAGCAAACCTGTACTTGTAGCGCAATATTCAATGGGTACTGCTGCATATAAGGATTCTATCGGAGACCCAATGATGATTATGATAAGTCCGACTCAGCAATTTTTAAAAGAATATAGGTTCGCTACTCCAGTAAATGGATTTTGGGAACACTATATAAAAAAATAGTAGATGGACCTTAACAAGGGTTGTATT
>CALLXS010000003.1 GCA_937875295.1 uncultured bacterium
AAATCTTGCAGAAAACAAAAATAATTAATTAATAATCTAAATATTAATATTGTATTTATTATGTATTTAAAGCTTTGTTAATCTTTGATACTATTGAATTATTATCGATATCATTCATGCACATAAAATTCTTTTTAGGACAATTTTCTCTTCCTATGTGAGAGCAAGGACGACATTTAATATTGTTATTTTCAAAAATTGTGAAATCTTTTGATATAGGAGTGAAGCCAAGAGCTTTGACCGATGAACCAAAAAGAGCAATAATTGGAATTTTGAGGGCAGAGGCAATATGCATTACTCCTGAGTCATTACACAAAATCAAGTTGCTTTGAGAAATAATTTTAGCTGTCTGATGTAATTCTAAATATCCAGTTAAATTTATTATTTTTTTGTTAGAGTTAATTTCTAAAGATTTAGATATTTCTTTGTCGCTTTTTCCACCTATTAATACAATATTACAGTCATTGATAGAATTAATTATTTCAATAAATTTTGAAGTAGGGAATCTTTTCGTGAAATGAGCAGCACCGGGGGCAATAATTATTGTTTTTTTAATTTGGTTGAAATTGCTTAAAGCTGATTCAATTTGAGTCAATTCATTTGCTTTTAAATTCGCTGATAAAGTATTTAAAGTAAGCAAAGGATTAGAAATGTCAATTTTTTCATCGACATTTACATATTGATTTGAGAAGTTATTCGAGATAATCTGTTTTGGTAATAATTCATTAATGCAATTTAAATAATTATCAGTGCAATGAATAGGTTCAGAAATAGGTTTCTTGCACAAAACAAGAAGTATTTTATATAATCTTCTTTTATCTATTTCAAAATATTTCTTTCCGACACCTTTTCGAAAAATTTTTGAGCGTCTATTCTTTTGTAAATCAATGACATAATCATATTTAATATTATTTTCATTAATGTGTAACTTGTTAAGATTGTTTTCGTTCTTATTTATAAGTCTATTATATAATATCAGTTTATCAATTTGAGGATGATTTTCGATGATTTTGCTAAATTGCTTATTAACTGCAAAATGAATAATAGATTCAGGATATTGCTCTTTGATTGCTTTAATAATTGGTGTCGATAATACAATATCGCCAATAGAACTTAATCTAATTATAAGAAAAGAGATTTTACTATTCTTATTGATTTTGTCAGAATTTATTGCTATATTCATATTCCCAAAATTGAATTTTTTAGATTATTTAAATTTTTAGATTGCTAAAATATAAAAAATTAAGTAATTTTGTTGTGCTAAAATAAATAAATAAGGCAAAAAAATGAATATGAACTTTACTTTCGAAACTGCAGACAACATTGTAATTTTTACTTTGAAAAATGCAAATTTAGATTTGGAAATATCTGCTCAACTTAAAGCAAAGCTATTGATATTATGTCAACCAGATGTTGAAGCATTGATTTTTGATCTTACTAATATAGAATACGTTGATAGCTCGGGATTAGGTGCATTGCTCTTAGCTTATAGGCAAATGAAAGAATATGAATCTCCAATTATATTAATAGGCGTGCAACCAATTGTAAAAAAAATGCTCTCGATATCACAGATTGATGATTTGTTTGTGTATTTTGACACTAAACAAGAAGCGATAGATTATGTAAAGAAATAATTTATCATACAATGAAAAATAACTCGTTTTTTTTCACTAATTTAAGGCTCATATAGCTATTTAATAATTTTTAACAATTTTACAATATAGAAAGGGTATCTATGAAGAAGATTGTTTTCAGTATAATAATAATTTTCAGTGCAATTGCATTATATGGGAATGGTCCGAAAATCACTGTGATTCCATTTACAAATGCTAATGGCAACCAAGAATTTGACAAATATTCATTTGAGATGCAAGACTCACTACAGAAGTTAATGCAAACTCATGGTGATAGTATGAAATATGAAGTAATTCCTTATGAAGAAATTACTAAGCTATTAACTGAGCGTCAAATCACAGAAGAAAATGTCCAATATGAAACATATATGTGGCAATATGCTGAGGAATTAGGAGTAAATTATATTATTACAGGAAATTTCCTAAACCAAGCGGATAAATTCATTATCAATACATATATTTATGATGTAGCTATGAAAATCCCAATTACCTCACATCAAGCAAAGGATATTTTTGTTCCTCAAGATAAAATTCTTATGTCTGTTAAACCAATTTATAATAGATTGGTAAAATATTTTAATATGGCAAATTAGATTTTTGAAATTTAAGAAAAATAATCTTAAAATAACATCTTTATGAGCTTCATAAAGGTGTTTTTTTTATATTAATTGTAATTAATTCAAAAAATAGTATTAAATTAGAAATCTAATCATATTTAATTCGTTAATAATTTATTATAATATAATTATTAATTATTTTGTTGAAAAATTAATAAAAACGAAATGTTCGAAAGCATAATTCTTCAAAAAACCAAAGATATAGAAAATCAAATATCTTTTAAAAATGATATATATTATCTTTTTGAATTAATGTTTAATCCAAATATTGAGCAAGCATACAAAACCTATTTTTCTGCTGAAGTTGATTGGTGGATCTATGAAGAAAGACAATATTTGGAGGCAAATGAAAGATTTAATTTAAATGATCCTAAATTAGGTGCTTTTCTCTCAAATTATAACGACTTGCTAAAGAAAAATGCTTATTTTAGTAAAAAATCATTGATGCAATGCTTAAACGATGCCATTCTGGCTCGCTTAAATATTTTAATAAGACCTCGATTGGCATTAAAATGGTTTATTTTTAGATGGGAACAAAGCAGACCATACCATGAAATTATTAAGAGATTTAATTATATTGATGACTATCATTACTTAGAAAATGATTTTAAAAACTATGTAAATAGTAATAAAATAATTGAAAAGCAAGATGACTTAATTTCAGCATATAAATTTGAAAGAATTATTGCTGAAATTGATAATCAATATATTAGTACACTCTCTCCGCAAGATTTTCTGAATCTGATTAACCCGATATTTGAATTTTTTAATAAAAAAACTAAAATTTCAAATACTGAAAAGATCCCAATTGAACCAATTATCATATTTTTAAATGATAAAAATATGACAATTTTATCTAACTTATTAGAAAATTCCTATAAAAATGGAGAGCTAATAAATATTTCAAAAAAATATTTATTAGGATTTATTTATAAAACTTTATTTGATTTAGATAATATTTATGGTGAATCTGACGATTTGCTCACAAATATTAATGAAGAAATTAAAGATAGCCAAAATATAAATATCGAAGAATTTAATATATCAAATTCTTTTGCAAAATTCGATGATTTAGCTAATCACAATGAAGATATTGATAATGAAGGTATTGATAAAGAAGATATTGATAATGATAACCCTATAAATAATATATCCGAGAATAGTATTATTAGTAATGAAATAAATGAAGAAGAGCCAATTAATTCTTTAGAAAATATTATCTCTGAAGATGATATTATTGCTGAAGAAAATCAAAATATAATTCAAGAAGAAGTTATAGAACCTCACAATATCAATATTGAAAATAATACTGATGAGGTAAATGCTGAATCTAATGATGAAGAAAAAGCTCAGAACTTCAATTTTATTATGAATATCTTATCACAATATAATGACGACGAGAAGAATATTCAAGAAATCGAAAAAGCAGTAAAAGATAAAAATCAAAATTTAATTAATAGTTTATCGCATTTTACTATCTAACTTGGAATAATAATACTGAGATGACAGATAATCAAAAGAGCAATCAGGAAGATATAGAAGCAATTGAGAAAGTATTAAACGGCGATACTTCTGCTTATAAATTTATCCAAAAGAAATATACTGGATTAGTTACATCATTAATTCGGAGAATGATAAAAGTAGAAGAAGATGTACAAGATTTAACTCAAGAGACTTTTATAAAAGCATATAACGCCCTTTCGACTTATCAATCTAATTATTCATTCTCGGCATGGTTATATAGAATTGCATCAAATAATTGCATTGATTTTCATAGAAAAAAGAGAGTGCAGATCATTTCATTAAATCAGCAGCAGTATAATAGCGACGAAATGGAAGAAATGGAAATTGAAGATGCTTCTTATCTACCAGATTTGCAAGTTATAAATGAAGATAAAAGAATAGCAATTTATAAAGCATTAGAGGCTTTGCCAGACAACTACAGAGAAATTATGCAACTCCGGCATGGAGAAGATTTAGATTATAATGAAATTGCCAAGAGGCTCAATATACCCCTTGGAACTGTGAAAGCTCATTTATTTAGAGCTAGAAAATTAATGTATGAAGAATTGAAGAACAAAAAAGATTTGTTCTTTTAAGTTAAAGTATTAAAGCTTAAAATGAACTCATCTTTCATCAATTATAAAAATTCTACATTTTCTTTTCGACTATAATAGTTCGCTTGTTTTCATCTTGGTCATCAATTAATATTTCTACTTTGTAGTTATAATTATTTTCTAATAACTCTTTTGCTTTTTGAGACCATTCTATTAATTTTATAGAAGAAGTGTCAAATAAATATTCATCAAACCCAATATTTGCTAATTCTCTTGGATTCTTCACCCTATATAAATCAATATGAACAATTTCAATAGGAGAATTATTATGATATCCATCATAAATATTAATCAATGTAAAAGTTGGACTTGTAACTTCAGAATTTACATCAAATGCTTTGCAAATACCTTTAATAAATTGAGTTTTTCCTGCACCTAAATCACCCTCAAAAATAACGATATCGCTTTCTTTTAATGATTTAGCGAATTCAGAGCCTATATTAAATGTTTCTTGAGTATTATTTGAAATATGTTTATACATAGTGATTTATATTAATTGAAATAAACATGATTGAAAAATATTGAAAATAGATTAAATAAAAGGTGTTCAATTTTCGTTGAACACCTCTTTAGATCATTTTTTTAAATTGTTTTATTGTAGCTTAGGTGCATCTTTTGATTTATCAGAATCTGCGACAGGTGCATTCTCTGCATTTGCTACCTTAGGCATTGTTTGAGTAATACCAATTAAACCGCTTGCAATCACCCATTTTTTGTCTTGTTTTTCTAATGTACGAGCAATGCGGAAGAATACTTTTTCTTCCGGACCATTGTTTTGTTTAACAGTACCGGGTACACCAAAAATGACAGAAGCAACTGTAGCTCTATTATCAATAATAACTAGTGGGTCAATAATAGGACCATATTTGATTTCATAATGATTCCATTGCTCCTGAATAAGTTTTTTAAATTCATTTAATGATTTAATTACTTCAGATGAATCAGTACCAAAGAATACAACTTTTTCGCTTAAAGTTTCAATAATTTTAGTAAAACTTTCTTCTTGGTAAGCGGTATTATATTCTTCTACCACTTCCATTACTTTTTGCTTTTCAGCTTCAAGTTGCTGAGTAGTCAATTCTTCAGTTTCACCTCTATTACAAGAAAATAAAATAAATGAACTCAAGATTAGTAAAATGACTTTTTTCATATAAATCCTTTCGAATGTATTTATTAATAAATTGTGCAACTAAAAATATTTATTTTAAAAGATTAAACTTAACTTAAATAAAAATATTGTATAAAATAAAATTATATTTATTAATATTTACTAATTAATTTTAAAATTTATAAAATTATCAAAACTTTGATTTACAAATATAAGACATTGATTTGAATTTTAAAAGAACTTCTAAAAATAAATTAATTTAACATTATTAAAATTTAATTATATAAAATTCTTATTTTTGACGAACATATTAGTAAAAGAGAATTATTATACATATTAAATGAACAAAATTGGTAGAATATTTATATTTATTTTTTATTTATTATTTGTAATAAGTTGTACAAATAATAAAACAGAAAAAATTATACGTTCTTCTAGTATAGAATTAATGAAATATGATATTGAATCTAAATTTGATGGTTCTATTCTATGGATTAGCTTTAATGAAGGCGATACAATATCTTTAGGCGATATTATTTGCAAAATATCAAAATTTCCATTAGCTTCGAGTCAAAATTCACACGATTCATTAAATTTAAAAAATTATAATGATTCAATTAAAATAATATCAACTGATGGAGAGATTATAGCCATTAAAAAGAAAATAAATGTGACTGAAATTGAAAATCTCGATTTTATAAAGCTTGATGATCGATTAGTAATAAGCCCATGGAGTGGAATAATAACAAAAAAATATGTTATGCCGGGTACAAAGGTTTTTATCGGGTCTCCAATTGTATCAATAACAGATACTACGAATATTTATTCAAATTTATTATTAAAATCATCAGAAATTGGTAAATTAAAAGTTGGTATGACACTAAAAGGATATATCCCTAGTCTTTCTATTAAAGAAGAATTTCGAATAATGGAAATCACTAAAAATAGGACTGATGCAGGGTGGAGATCTACAGGTGATAATGCTACAGTAGATAATATAGATTACTTAATTCATTTAGTTCCTTTAAAAAACACTATTCCTGAAATAAGAGAAGGTATGCTAGTAAGTTTTGAAATTACCTCAAATTCTTAATAAATATTTTTTTTAAAAAAATTACACTTGATACAATAATATATTTACATATACTTCTTATACAATATAATATTTGTTATTAATGACAAATATTATGCTCTAAACTAATAAAATTAGTTAAATGATAGTAAATTGAAAATTAGTTTTTTAAAAAATAAATAAGACAAAGTCTTATGTAATGTACTATAAGTTCTTATATAAAAAACAGACAAAGCCTTATTTTTTATTTGCATAGAAACTCATAATTTTGTATTCATAAAAGTTATCCAACTTTAACTTTTATAGTAAATTGAAAAATTGATTATGTATGTAAGTCCGGGACACAGTGTTCTCAAGCAGTAAATTTTCATAATTTCCCTCAAGCGTTATTTGTACCGGACTTTTTTTTTAAAGAAATAATTTTCATAATATAGATACCTCAATTTAAACTCGATGAAATATCATCGGGTTTTTTTTTATGATTAGGAGAAATATAGTTATTTTTGTATAAATTCTAAATTTTACAAATAAAACTAATCCTATAAAATGAAAAAAATAATTGTACTAGTTATCTTTGCTATCATTTCATTACCTCTTTATTGCCAATCTGATGCAGAATTAGAATTGCTTAAATTAAAGATTTTACATCCAGAAAAGTATAGTGAAATCAATAAAATATCATCAAAAATTAAAAATACTACTGAATTAAAAGCATTTAATTTTGTGATAGCGAATTCTCCTTTAAGCGATTTAGCTGATTATTCACCTAATTTTATTTATAGTAATATAAAAATAGCTTTATTATCAAAAAAAGAGATGAGCTGGGGTAAGAAAATTCCAGAGACAATATTTAATCATTTCGTTTTACCACCGAGAGTAAATAATGAAAATTTAGATTCTTTCCGAATATTAATGTATGAAGAGCTAAAAAGTAGAGTAAAAAATATGTCAATGTATGATGCAGCTCTTGAGGTAAATCACTGGTGCCATGAAAAAGTAACTTATCAAGGTTCTGATGGTCGCACAAGTGCTCCACTTTCTACTATTAGGTATTCATTTGGAAGATGTGGTGAAGAATCTACCTTGCTAGTAGCTGCACTTCGCACAGTAGGCTTAGCTTCAAGGCAAGTATATACTCCTCGATGGGCTCACACTGATAATAATCATGCTTGGGTAGAAGTGTGGGTCGATGGCAAATGGTATTTTCTAGGTGCTTGCGAGCCATCTCCTGAATTAGACATGGGTTGGTTTGCTGTCCCTTCGACTCGCACAATGTACGTTCATACAAGGGTGTTTGGGAAATATTCAGGTGATGAACAAGTTGTATCAAATTATGATAAATTCGCAGAAATTAATTTAATTTCAAATTATACGAAAACAAAAAATTTAAAAGTAAATGTAATTGATGATAAATCGAAGCCAGTAAATAATGCAAAAGTAGAATTTCAATTATATAACTATGCTGAATTTTTTACTTTAGCGAAATTAAACACTAACAAAAAGGGAATGGTAAATTTCCAAACCGGCTTCGGAGATTTAATTATTTGGGCTTCAAAAGATAATAAATATGGTTTTATAAAAGCTGATAAAAACGACTCAAATATTACTGTGAGGATTAGTAAAAGTCCTGATTTAAAATCAATGGAATTTACTTTTTCTCCTCCAATTGAAGGAAAACCTCATATTCCAGAATCAAAAAATGTCGAACGAAATAATCAAAGGTTAAATTACGAAGATTCTGTACGTAATGAATATATGAAATCATTTTTAGATAGTTCTGAATCAATTGAAAAATTGCTTCGATATGATATTAAAGATTATAATAAATATGTAGATTATTTAGTGAGAAGTTATGGTAATTGGACTGAAATTTTGCAATATATTATTAATGCTGAAAAATTATATGCAGGTAATAAATCAATTTCAGCTTTATTAGATGTGATAAGCGATAAGGATTTAAGAGATACTAAAAGCGATATATTATTAAATCACTTATCAAATGCTCTAAAATATATTGATAAAATGGATTACGATATATGGAAGAATTATGTATTAAATGGTAGAATTTATATTGAAAATATGTTAGGCTGGAGAAGTATAGGAGATAAATTCTTAACTAATGATTTAGGAGCAGACAAAATAAATCAATTTAATCAGAATAGTACTTCTAAAAAAGTTAATACTATATTACAATTCATTACAAAAGAAATTAAAATTGATAATATTGGTAATATGCACTCTCGGGCACCGATTACTCCAGAAGGTGTCTATAACCTAAGGATTAGCGATAATATTTCGAGAGATATTTTCTTTGTAGCTCTATGCCGAGCATTAGGGATACCAGCTCGAATTGATACTAAGACAGGTATTTCGCAATATTATAATATTGATTCTGATAAAAAGAATCAAAATAATCAATGGAATGATATACGATTTGAAAAAATTGAATCTAAATTAGATTATGGGTTTGTTACTTTTAATAATATTTCTAGCTTTGAGCCGAATTATTATTCAAATTTCACAATTCGTAGGTTTGAAAATGGTGGGTTCCATACAATTGAATTTGATGATATTATTCCACTAAGCAAACTACCAAGAAAAATGGAAGTACCTGCAGGAAAGTATATGATTGTCACAGGAAATAGAGAACAAAATGGAGATGTCCTAGTAAATATTTCATATTTCGATGTTGATAAATCAAAAGAAACTATAGTTGATGTGAAAGTAAGGGATTTACTAAATGAAAAGAAATCTTGGACTAAAATTGATTTAAATAATTTATCAATTCTCGATATTAGAAATAATAAAAGAGAGAAGTTAGCCAATTTTATAAATAATGAGTATTACATACTTGCTATAGTAGAACCGGATAAAGAACCAACTAAACATTTTATTGCAGATTTGCCAACATTGCAAACCAAAGATCAAACAAAAAATTCACCAGTTATTTTATTAGTAAATGACAATAGTTCTACTCAAAAAAATCTAAACAAAGATTTATATCAAAATATCACAAATAGTGTATTTGCCGTAGATTACGAAAATAATGTAATGCAATTGTTTGAAAAATTAAAAGATGAGAAATTAAGTATAAATCTACCAATTGTAATTATGGGGAATAAAGATGGAGAGTTATTCTATTTCAATAAAGGCTATAAAATTGGTATTATTGATGAAATATTGCAATTAATAAAATAATAGATATTGTTTTATTTTGATGAGGGAATTACATATTATATGGTATTTCAATCATAAATGTAGTTCCCTTACCGGGAGCAGAATCTTTAATAAAAATTTTCCCATTGTGGTATTCTTCAATAATTCTCTTTGAAAGACTTAATCCTAAACCCCAACCGCGTTTTTTAGTAGTAAAGCCTGGCATAAAAACTTGTTTTCTTTGCTTTTTATTCATTCCTTTTCCATTATCAGTGATAAATATATGAATATATTTTTTATCAATTTCATTCAAACTTAGCATAATTGTCCCATCTTTTCCTTCAATAGCTTCAGCAGCATTTTTTAACAAGTTTTCAATTACCCAAGCAAATAAATCAATATTAAATTTACAATTTATATCATCTTGGATATTTCGAATTATTTCTATGTGTTTACCAAGTACAGGAAGTCTTTTGTCAAAATAATCGCAAATATTATGAATTTCTTTAGAGATATTAGCTTCTTCTAATTCTGGAATAGAACCGATCTTAGAGAATCTTTTAGCAATCATACTTAGTCTATCAACATCTTTTTGCATTTCGCTTGCAGTTTCACTAATTAATTCAGGATTATCTCTGTTGTATTCAATAATTTCAATCCAAGCAAGTAAACTACTAAGAGGGGTCCCCAATTGGTGTGCAGCTTCTTTAGCCATCCCAACCCATACTTTGCTTTCTTCGCCTCTTTTAATAGTGGAGAAAGATAAGTAAGCTAAGAATATAAAAACTGTTATAATTGCAATTTGAATTAACGGAAAATACTTCAATTGATTAACTAAATCGGAGTTAGCATAATGTAAGCGGTAATTTATGCTATCTTGCCCAGCAGTGATTGTAAATTCTATTGGATGATTGTCAGCATCCATTTGCTGGATTAGCTTTCTGACATATTCTGTCTGAGTATTAATATCTTTTGTAGTATCAATTTTAATATTTCTGCTTTCTTGCAGTAGTGGAAAACGAGGTTCATTATCATCTAATGTGATAATCATAGGGAAATTAATTGAAGGAATAATTTTTTCAAAAATAAAAATTGAATTTTCAATATTATCTATTCCTATATGTTGATATAGATCTACAAATAGCTGAGAGTCGGCTTCTTCGCGGCGTATTAATTCTTCCACTAAAATATTAGAATAAATCAAAACAAAAGCAATAATTATAGAAGCTAATGCTAAGAAAAATAGTTTAATTTTAAATTTTGGTTCAATTTTACGCATTTTTGAAAAAAATTATGTATTAATTACATTCTTTCGGGAGCAGAAATACCTAATATAGTAAGTCCATTTTTAATAATGTTTTTAATAGTTATAGCTAATGCTAATCTCGCTGTTTGTAATTCTGGTTCTACTCCAATTATTCTACAATTATGATAGAAAATATGAAATTCTCTAGCTAATATTCTTAAATAATCAGCCAGAATTTGAGGTTCGCATTTCTGAGTTGCACTTTTTATTATTCTTTCCGAATTCATTGCTTCATTAATTAAGCTTAATTCATTAGGATGAATAAGTACCTCAAAATTAATATCGGATTCTTTTGGAATTGTAGCACCGGCATCTATTGCATTATCAATTAATGAACTTATTCTTGCATTAGCATATTGTAAATAAAATACAGGATTCTTCTCACTTTGCTCTCGTGCTAATCCTAAATCAAATTCTAAATGAGAATTATAACTCCTCATTAATAAGAAAAATCTAACAACGTCAGCTCCAAGCTCGTCAATTAAATCATCTAATGTATAGCTTTTTCCTGTGCGTTTAGACATTTTAACTTGTTCACCATTTTCAGTAAGGGTAACGAATTGATGAATAATCGGGTGAATTTTATCAGCGTCATAACCCATAAATTTAACAGCAGCTTTTACATCTGGAATAGTTGCAATATGGTCAGCACCGAATATATCTATACATAACTCATAACCTCTTTCAAACTTGTCTATATGATAAGCAATATCTGGCAATCTATAAGTAGGCTCACCAGTAGATTTTACTATTACTCTATCGTCATTTAATCCCATTTCGGAAAATTTTAGCCAAATAGCACCATCTTTTTCATAGGAAAGACCTTTATCTTTAAAAGTATTTATTAATTTCTCAATCTTGCCATCAATATATAGTGAATCTTCATTAAAGAAGACTTCTTGATTTATATTCATTCTTGCTAAGGTAGCTTTAATTTTTTTAAAACTCCATTCTTCTCCAGCTTTTCTGAACTTAAATAAATTTTCTTGAGATTCTTCAGTGAATTTGTCTCCATTTTTGTCAATAAATTCCTGTGCAATTTCTTTGATATAATCTCCTTTATATCCATCTTCAGGGAATGGGAAATCAACTCCTTTTAAGATTTGCATATATCTAGCATATATTGATTTAGCTAGATTATTCATCTGATTGCCGGCATTGTTAAAATAATATTCTCGTGTTACATTATGACCTGTCCAATGGTATAAATTAGCAATTGTATCGCCTAAGCAAGCATTCCTGCTATGTCCTAAATGTAACAATCCAGTAGGATTAACGCTGACATATTCGACATTTACTTTTAAATTATTACCAAAGTCTAACTTGCAAATATTATTGCCTTTTTGATATAATTCTTTGAGGGCATTGGCATATACTTTTGAAGAAAATTTAATATTTATAAATCCAGGACCGGCGATATTAATATCTTCTATTAAATCTGATTGCCCTTTTATAAGTTGAACTAATTGATTAGCAATTTCAATAGGTTTTTTTCTTAATGATTTAGCTAATCTCATAGCAATATTTGTAGTTAAATCACCGTGTTCAGGATTTTTGGGAGTCTCGAAAGATAAATCATATTCATCTAGTACACCGATGTCTTTGAGGGCTTGATTAAATATTTTAGTTACTAATTTTGCTTTCATTTATATAGAATATTAGTGGTTAAATTATGATAAATAGGAGAAATCTTTAAGTTTAGATAGTGTACCTTTTTCGGTCATTTTTGTAAAAGTAGCATCGCCCCAAATTTTTTCAATTTGATAGTAATCGCGAGCTTCTTTTAGCATAACGTGCATCACAACATCAAAAAAATCAACTATTATCCAATAAGCATTTTCTAATCCTTCAAATTTAGGATTAGGCATATTATATTCGGAAGTTTTTTTCCTAACTTCGTCAACAATTGCTCTCATTTGAGTGTCAGAATCACAAGAGCAAAAGACAAAATAATCAGTAGGAGCATTTTCAATCTTAGTTAGATCTGCAATTACTATGTCAGATGCAATTTTTTCATTTGCTATTTGTGCAGCAAAAGTAGAAGTACCTTTAGTAGAGCGTGGTTTTACAATTTTCATATAATTTGAAAGTGTGTTCTTTATTTTAAAATATTAATTATTAAGTAAATATAGATATCAAAGTAAAATAATTATTTGGCTAAAAAAGCAGGGAACAAATGATAATCTTCTCCTAAAATGATGCTTGCACTAATAAATAAATTAGAATCAATTTTAGAAATAATCATTGAATCAGGAATTCCAAATGTTTTTGCTATAAATTGAGATGCTTTTTTATCGCCAATTCTATCTATAACGATTGATTTTTTTTGGTTTTCAGCATAATTTCCGATTTCTACTACATCGAACCCTTTATTTCGCATATAATTTCGTGAAATATCAGCTATTCCGCTGTGTTTAGTTGAGTTTAATATATTAATTTGAATAGCTTTGTCGAATTTGTATATTGTGTCAGACTCTTTAATTGCATTCGAATTATTGCTGTTTGTTAATCTAAAAATAAACGAAATTGCAAATAATACGATTATTATAGCTAAAATAATGATACCAACTTTTAGTAAAATCTTATTCATTAATTGTTTTGCATATAAATGCTAATAGTAAAAAAAGGTAAAAAACTGTTATTTGGAATAATCCCTTTGTCCGAAAATTGCAGTCCCAATTCTGAGAATTGTAGATCCTTCAGTAACTGCAATTTCGTAATCATGAGTCATTCCCATAGATAAATGCTGAAAATCAATTTCAGGGAAACTAGATTTTAATTCAATCTTTAAATTTCTCAAAATAGAAAATTCTTTTATAGAAATATTAGCATCATTTGAAAAGCTACCTATAGTCATTAAACCTTTTATCCTGACATTTTCTATATTTTGCACTTCTTTAGCTAATTTAAAGACTTCATTTGGTTCTACTCCGCTTTTAGATTCTTCATTAGAAGTATTTACTTGCAATAAAATATCGATAGTTCTATTATATTTTTTAGCTTGTTTTCCGATTTCTTCAGCTAATTTTAGAGAATCTACAGAATGAATCATTTTCACAAATGGAGCTAAATATTTAACTTTATTTGTTTGCAAATGTCCAATAAAATGCCAATTGACCTGTGGATAATTGTTTTTGATGATTTCATCTTGTTTCTCTTTTAGTTCCTGAGCGTAATTTTCACCAAATTCCTGCATTCCGTATTCATTAGCTTTTATTATTGCATCGATTGGATGAGTCTTTGAAACAGCTAATATAGTTATATCATCAATTTCTCTTAACCAGAAAAAATCTCCTCCAACTATATCCCTAGGCCTCCAAATCACAAAACTATCCTTAAAGACCCTTTTCATTTCCTTATCTAAAGGCAAAATAGACTCCTGCAGCCTTTTAGCATATTCAATGCTATCTTTTACCTTTTCATTAGACTCTTTTAACTCTTGAGTCCTTACATTAACTTTATTTTCAAGTTCCTCTTTAAGCACCATAGATTGTTT
>CALLXS010000004.1 GCA_937875295.1 uncultured bacterium
ATCTAAAGTACTAGCTAAAGTAGTAGCACCAGTTACATCTAAAGTACTAGCTAAAGTAGTAGCACCAGTTACATCTAAAGTACTAGCTAAACCAGTTGCGCCAGCTACGTCTAAAGTACTATTTAAAGTAGTAGCACCAGTTACAGTAAGAGCACCGCCAACATTTGAATTACCATTTACATTAGAAGCACCATCAACTTGTAAATCATCTTGCAAGAATGCTTTTTCTTTTACTGTTAATGTACCACCTAATATAGTAGCTTTTGTGTCAGCTACAGTTAAAGTTTCTTGTAAAGTAGTAGCGCCAATTACATTAAGTGTAGAACCTAATTGAGTAGCACCAGTAGTATTTAATTCACCATTTAATTGAGTATCACCATTTACAGTGAGATCATCATTTAAAGTAGAAGTGCCAGTTACTTCTAAAGTACCATTAGATACTAAAGTAGTAGTTGCAGTAATATTATCAGCAGTAAGGTCAGTAAAAGTAGCAGGAGCTATGAAATTAGAAGTACCATTTACTGTAATTATGTCAGCTGCATCTGAGCCTAAATTAACATCACCTTGAGCATCTAATGTACCAGTTACAGTTAAATCTGTGAAAGAAATTGCACTATTGAAAGTAACAGTACTATTCACGATTAATTGGTCAGTATTATCTTCACCAATAGTAACTAAATCACTCTTCATTTCTACTTCAGCAGTAGGTTGGAATGTAGTTTTACCATTTACTGTGATTGCATCTGTAGCATCATCACCTAAAGTAGTATTTGCGTTTGATAATAAATCGCCATCTAATGTAGTTACACCAGTTACACCTAAATCACCAGCTACAGTTTCATTACCAGTAACAGCAAAATTACCGTTAGCAGTAATTACTTCAGCGCCAGTAGTGTTATCAACTACTAAATTAGCAGCTTTTGGAGTTCCTGAAGCAGGATCAACACCGATAGTAACGATATTAGTACCGTCATCGCTCATTTGGCCATCTACTAAATGAGTTCCGTCCCAACGTGGAACAGCATTAACATTAGTCATATCAACTTCGTCATAATTTTTCACTTGGTCATAAACCCATTTTTGACCAACTTCGTCCCAAACCATAAATGTACCATCTACAGATATATTTTGTACAGCTGCGTCAGTGAAAGAGGTACCCCAAGGTTTAGCTATTTCATATAGATCTAAATGCGAAGTATTATTAATTGCAGGATCTACAGTAAATATCGGGTCTGGAGTTTGAGTATTAATTGGATTTAATGTAATCAAACTTGCTGCAATATTACCAGAAGTAGTTGGAGCTAAATTACCACCAGTTACAGTACCACCATTTTGGAAAGTAACAGGTTGAGTGAATGTAGCAGGAGCAGTTACTTGTAATGCACCATTAATATTCATTTTAGCATTTACAGTTACTTGGTCAGTAGCGATATCATCACCAAGAGTAGTGTTTCCATCTACTGTTAAGTTTTCAGTAATATCAGCATTCATATCAAAAGTAGCATCTTCTTTTACTTGAAGAGTACCACCTAATACAGTTGCCATACCGTCAGCTACTGTTAAAGTATTATTTAACTGAGTAGCACCAGCTACAGTTAATGTATTATCTAATGTAGTAGCACCAGTTACATCTAAAGTTCCACCAATTGTTTCATTACCAGCAATTGCAGAATTACCAGCAACTGCTAAATCAGCGCCTAAAGTAGTGTTACCAGTTACGTCTAAAGTATTATTTAAAGTAGTAGCGCCAGTTACGTCTAATGTTCCACCAACTGATTGATCACCAGTAATATCTGAATTACCAGCTACAGTTTGATCGCCACCGATTGAAGAATTACCAGCAATTGTTTCATCTCCAGCTACAGATAAGTCAGCACCTAAAGTAGTGTTACCAGTTACACCTAAAGTATTATTAATTGTAGTAGCGCCATTTAAGGTTGTAGCACCAGCTACTGTTAATGTATTACCTAATGTAGTAGCACCAGTTACGCCTAATGTTCCGCCAACTGTTTCGTTACCAGCTACAGATAAGTTAGCACCTAAAGTAGTATTACCTGTTGCAGATAAAGTACCATTAGATTTTAAGCTAGTATTTGCAGTGATATTGTTTGCAGTAATGTCTGTAGCAGTCATTGGAGCCATAAAGCTAGTAGTAGCATTTACAGTTAATATATCTGCAGCATCAGTACCTAATGTAGTATTACCATCTACAGCTAAATTACCAGAAAGGTGCATGTTGTTAAAGTTTGTTAAACCAGTAACAGTAAGATCACCATTAATAGTAGCTTGACCTGGATCAGTTGGAGTACCTACAGTTAAATCTTGAGTAGCCATTGATGGAGCTTGGATTCCTGTAGAGAATGTCAAAGGATCGCCAGCAGCAGCTGGAGGAGTAATAGTAGTATGTTCACCAGCTGGGTCGCCGATTATAGCAGAATTTTTAGCTACTAATACATTACCACCTACACCACCATTAGCCCAAATGTCGCCATAAGTTTTAATAGCAGTTTTGCCTTCAGCGCCAATTGTAGTAGCCCATGCAGGAGCAGCTTCAGTGCTTGCATTTCTTACTACTACTACAGCGTTATCAACATCGCCAGCGTCAGTAATACCAATATTATTAACAGAAGCACCTTCAGCATACAAGCCACGACCACCGTCAGCGCCATCAGCTTCTTTTACTTGAGCTACATAATTAGCATCAGCAGGATTACCTTTTGCATAAATTGCATTGTCTGTAGTAGAACCAGCATATAAAGCAGCGTTTACTGTATCAGCAACAGCGCCGTCTTTATCAGCAAATACACCAATATTAAAATTAGCACCACCTGTAGCTTGTCCTTTTACGCCAATAGAAGCATCGCCACCGTTTGCAGTACCATTTACACCAATTGCAGTACCATTAGCACCAGTCAAATTAGATGTAGCATTTACACCTGAATGAATAGAATTATGGTTAGCAGTAGCTGTATTAGTTGCATCGATAGCGCTTGAAGGTAAATTAGAATCTTGTAATACTGTTTGATTTACTCTAATACCTTTAGAAGGTCCATTTAAGTTAGCGTTAGAAGTAGCATCAACGTTTAATACGCCATCAGCAAATGCTCTATCGCCAACTGCAGTTAATTTAACTACTTCTTGACCGATTGAAGTATTGTTAGCTAAATCTAGAATATTACCAGGATTACCATCAGTTTTTGCAATTCTTATTGCATCATCGCTATTTGTATTAGCATCATCATTAATATATGGAATTTTGAATCCATCATCATCCATCCAACGGTATAAACCAGTCACAGCATCATATTTTAATACTTGACCATCAGTTGGAGCTATATTATGAGATAATTTCCAAGAATTAGAAGCAGTATCCCAATAGAACATTTGTCCATCAGTAGTACCGTAACCTAATTTTTCTAGAGGAGAAGGAACTGGACCCCATTTTGGAATACCATCTGTACCAACTACAAGTACTTTATTTGAATCAGCAGGAGTAGTTCCACCGATATTATCAACAGTTACAGCACCTTTTTTCAAGTGTTTAGTATCGATAACGTCGTCGTGCAAGTATAAATTAGGGAAGCTTGATCCTTCTACATCACCTAAAGCTGGACCAGCTGGTGAAGTTTGGATATGTAAGTATGAACCTGGAGCGATTTTATCGCCAGGAATACCGAATTTTGGTAATCCATCTACTAATTGAGTATAGTTTAATTCTGGGTTAGGATAAGTACCAGATAAAGCACCACCAGCTATTCTAGCTTGGTCAGTGAAGTTTTCCCATTTAATTACGCCATCTATTACGCTTTTAGCTACATCAGCTGTATCTGCGAAAGAAGCAACGCCTGAGCGGAAAGAGAAAGGACTTGCTGATACTCTAGTACGTGGTAAAACATCGCCATTATCTAATGTGATTTCTAAGTATAATTCATCTGCAAAATTGATATCGAGGTCTTGAGTTTGACCTAAGTAAACATTGAAAAATCCTTGTTTTACAGCAACTACATTTGATTCAGTCCAAAGAGCTGCACCACCTGTAGGTGTATTATAGATTTTGAAAGTCATGCTCATATTTTTATCGACAACTTGATCTTGAGCATCTTTGATTGTACCTTGGAAATTAAGTACATTCGAAGATTTAGCGTCTGCTTGTTCTGGGTTGCCGGCAAAAGCGCATGCTAATAAACCGAGAAGAAATAGTTTCTTCATTAGAGATTACTCCTTAAAAAATTTAAAAATATTATATTATTATCTTTGTTCATAAAAAAAATTATTTAACTACTGTCATGATTTTACGAGAAACAAAAGCTTTAAAAGCGTCACCACCAGCAAGCATTGCTGGTCTAGCTGATACTTCACATACGTAATTACCGCTTGATAATCTCATTCCTGAATTGTCAGTAGCATACCAATCGATAGATACAGTACCTGCATTTTCATAACCATCATAAATAGTTGAAACTAAATTACCAGTTACATCATATACTCTTACTTGAATATAAGCTTCACCAGGTAATTCAAATTTGATGTTAGTGAAATCTTTGATTGGGTTTGGATAATTGTTAATACCATTAGTTGTAATGGAAGGATTTTCATCTACAGAAGTCATTCTAGGGATTTCAGTCCAAAAGCCTTGCTTTACTAAGTAAGCATTGCTACTTCTGTCTTCGATAATTGCTTGGCTTAAAACACCTGATACTACATAAGTACCTTTAGAGCTTGCTTCTTCAACCATTCCGCCTGAACCAATTACTGAGCGAAATGACTCTACTTTATACTGTTGGCTAAATAATGAGCCATAACCAAGTATAATAAAAAGCCCTACTAAAAGTGTACTTTTTAAATTTCTTACCATAATAAGAACTCCAAATTATTGAATTTATAAATTATTTTTTTTGCTTTCATATTATTATTATAATACTTATCTATAAGTCTATATTTACTTTTATTATAATGTATTTTTACTTACTTTATCAAAAATTACAAAATATATTAAACGAATAAAAAAATTAATATTTTATTTTTTTTACTTGTTTATTACATTTTTCAAATAATAACTTGTCTTTTAATATTTTCAATTACTTATTTTATATAACTATAATAAATTAATATCATCATATATACAGACAACTATCGCTGAAACAATCTCAAAAATTGTGCCAACGAAAAACTCTTTATACTATTTCCTTTGATAATTGCTTATCAATATATTTTTTTCCTCACTATTTATAAAGGAATTAACCTGATTTAGTAAATACTACTGTTTATAATATTTAATTCTAAATTAAGTATTTTAACTTTTATTATACTGAAAGTACACTAAAATACGACATTTAAAATAATTGACAAAACTTTTTAAAAAAATATTTTTAAAAATTAACTATTTTCTTTATTGAAAACTATAAGCGTTAGTTGCGTTTTTATCCCCATTTTATGCTAATTTAAATGTATTATCTTTATAATTTATGCATTAATTAAATAATTAAAGCTATGAAAAGCATTTTGTTATCATTAAAATTATAACAAAAAAAATACTAATTTGTTAATTATCGGTTAATTCTAATAATAATTTAAAAAATAATTAATACATAAAAATCAATTTTATACGTTATAAGATAAAGTAATAATGATTAATTTTATTATTTTTACATTAATATTTTCAATTTATTCATTAAAGAAATGAAATTCTCCACTATAATAAAGCATTCTGCTGAGCTAATTAGAATTATATTAAATTCTCCTAATCCAGCTGATAATCTAACTTCAGAATATTTAAGAAGTAAAAAATATTTAGGTAGCAACGATAGAAAAATAATATCTGAGATAGTTTTCTCGAATCTCCGTATAAATACTTTTGTTATTAAATCTACTGAAAATTACTTGTTCGAGAAAAAAATTACAAATTTAATGGAAGATAAAATACAATTGCTTTATCTGCTCTCTACAATTATTATAAATGGTCATTTCGACTCTAAATACTTATTGAATTTAAAGAAAAATTTATCTAAAATTAATATTAAATTTAATGAATTAATAGAAATAATTAGCGAAGTAATAATTGATTTTGAGCTATCTCAAATAAGCCCAATTGAATTTATGAAATATCAAATCAATTCTGCTACTGATTTTTTAAATAAAATATACTCAAATGAGCCTTTATTAGCCACTGAATTATGTTTATCTGAGACGGTAATTGATTCTTTGCAAAAGAAATACGATAATAAGACAATTAATCTTTTAGCTTATGAATTAATGCATCCTGCTCCATTATGCCTTAGAGTAAATACTCTTACTGCAAATATTGATGAAATTATTGCCGAGCTTAAAACAAATGAAATAAATGCTGTAAAAAGCGTTTTATCGCCTGCCGGTATCATTATTGAGGATAGAATTAATCTTTCAAATTTTGATTTTTTCAAAAATGGAGAAATCGAAGTACAAGATATTGGAAGCCAATTAATTTCATATTCCTTAGCTCCGGATGAAGGAACTGAAATTTTAGATGCATGCGCAGGAGCAGGCGGAAAATCGCTGCATTTAGCTACTCTTACTAATGACAGGTCTAATATTACATCTACAGATATTGAATATAAAAGATTAAAAGAAATAAGTATTAGAGCAAGAAAAGCAGGATTAAGTTCTATTAATTCAATAATTATAAAAGAAAATGATTTGCAATCAAAAATTCAAAAAAATAAATTTGATTATATATTAATTGATGCTCCATGTTCAGGGCTTGGCACAGTTAGACGAATGCCAATGGCAAAATATAGACTAAATGATAAATTATTAAGCAGAATTACTAAAAACCAATATGAAATTCTATCATATTATTCGCAATTTCTTACTGAAAATGGGATTTTAGTTTATTCTACTTGCTCTTTACTTCCTGATGAGAATGAAAATATTATTGGTAGATTTTTAAGTGAAAATTCCGATTTTTCGCCCTATCCATTGAAACCTGCATTTGATAGATATGATATTACAATTCCAAACCTTAAAGATAACGATTTTTCTCTTGCTCTTACTCCATTAAATAGAGAGACAGATGGCTTCTTTATGGCTAAAATTCAAAAAAAATCAAAATAATTTAATTTATAAAATCAAATATGAATAATTCTAAAATAAATACTTTACTAATCGATTTTGGTGGAGTAATCTACGATATCGATACAAATTCTACAATTCTTGCATTCAAAAAACTATTTAGCAATGTGAATGAAAGCAATATAAGCAATGATAAGAAAATAAATTATTCTTCAATGCCATTTTTGAGCAAATACGAGAGAGGAGAAATTGACACAAATGAATTTTTGATTTCTATTGCTAAGGCTTTCAATATCGAACTAAATGATAATAATATTTACCGTATTATAAATGCGTGGAATGTTACTTTGAGTGGGTTAAAACCAGAGATTGATAGGACTTTAGAAGAGCTTTCTAAGAATTATAACCTATATTTGCTGAGTAACACAAATGAATTACATTATAATTATTTTATCGGTGAATGCTCTCTTATTTTTAATAAATACTTCAAAAAACTCTTTTTCTCCCATAAAATGGGTACTAATAAACCGAATTTAGAAATATTTGAGAAAGTATTGAATGATATTGAAATAAACCCTGAAAATGTATTATTTATTGATGATTCAAAAGAAAATATCGATTCTGCAAAAATTTTAAAAATTAACACATATCAAATAGGGAGTGATAATAATTCTATTTACAATTTGTCAGATTATTTACACACTGTATGTATGAATTCACAATTATAGAATGTGATTTACACACTTTAGTATAAAAATTTCAACATTTTTTAATTTTTTTTGTAACGTTTTATTTTAATTGAATTTGATTGTAAAATTCTTCCTTAATTGCTATTTGTAATTTGCTCATCACTTCCGAAATAACTTTGGTATCGCAAATAGTCGAAATAAACCCAGTATCGCCATTCCATCTTGGAATAATATGTTGATGAATATGACCCGGTAAACCAGCTCCAGCACTTCGTCCTAAGTTCATTCCGACATTAAAAGCATCTGGGTGTTTTAGGGCTTTTAGCGTCATTATGGAGATTTTAGTTAAATACATAATATCAGCCATAGTTTCGGTTGATATTTTTTCAAATTCTCCTAAATGTTCATTTGGAGCAATTAGTATATGCCCCCCATTATATGGATATTTGTTTAAAAGAACTATCGAGAGCTTACTTCTATAAATAACTAATCTTTCTAAATCGTGAGATTTATCATTGATAGCATCGCAAATAAAGCAATTTGTATCTCCATCAAAAGAATATGATTCTATGTATTGGCTTCGCCAAGGTGCCCAAAGTAAATCCATTTTATTTATTGTTCATATTAAAAATACTCTCAAAAATAAAACATTTTTAATGATAAAAACAATTATTTTTTTTATTTTATTTTTACGATTAAAAAGTTTTGTCACTAAAATAATATTATATTCGTTTTAAATATGTAACAATTAAAATGTTTAACAATGGAATGAAAAGAAATGAAAAATATTATGACTATATGCTTACTTTTTATAGCATATACTATCGGAATATTTGCCGAGCAACTGCAATATCCAATGAATGCAGTCTACAATGAAAATACTGGAAAATATTACGTAGCTCAAAATAATTTTAGACTTGTGACATTAAGCGAAAATCTACGTGATGCAGAATTATTCCAGGTTTATAATAGTTTCCCTATTATAGCTACTTACGGAAATATATTATTTGTAGGTCATGAAAATACCATTTTTGCTTATTTAAATGCACAACCAAATAATGGTGTAAGTGCAATTATTAATAATCCAGCAAATTTAGTGAACTTATCAACTACTGACCAAAATGGTACTTTTGTCATGTATGCTCATCTTGAAGATAATAATATTTACAAATTATCAGAAATTAATCCTCTATCAGAAATAATTGCAACTCCTATCACAATCGATATCGGAAGTGATATTATTGTAAATATTTATGCAAATAAAGATATAATTTATATTGCTACTAAATCAGATGATGGCCAAAAATCTAATTTATACGCTCATTATTTAGAAGCTGAAACAACAAAGCTTATCTATTCAAATAGTAATGATCCGACAATAGTTGGAGTTACTGAAGATAATAATAATCACATTTTTATTGCATTTATGGGATTAGGCGACAATAGCTCATATATCGTGAGAATGAATAAAGATAATTATCAATTTCAAAATTTTGCTACAAATTTGCCTCTAATTAATTCCATATCTTACAGAGCAGATAATGATAATTTAATTCTTGCAATGAATCAAATTAATGAAGTAAGATTAATTTTAGCAAATAAACCTCCTAAAGTTACATTATTAACTCCAGAAAAAGGCTCTTTGCTCGATGATAATAAAGTTACATTCTCATGGTTACCAATTTCAGGTATTACTCAATATAAAATTTTAATAGCTAAAGATAAAGAGTATGTTGATGTAGTAAAAAGTCAACTTACTTCGCAAGCAAATACTGAAATTATAACTTTAGATTATGATACTAAATATTATTGGAAAGTAATGGCAATAAATTTTGGTATCGAAGGTGATTGGTCAAATACATTTGACTTTACAATTAATCCCCTCAATTTAGTAGCTCCTACACTGATAGAACCAGCTAACAATTCTGAAAATGTAAGTCTTACACCAAAATTCGTATGGTCTAAATTTAAACCAAATTACCAATATGAAATTCAAGTAAGTACGACTTCTGATTTTTCAAATATTTTGAAAAGTGCTAGAAATCTTTTAGATACTTTTGTTGTATTCCCTGGTCCATTTGAAGAAGATAAATCTTATTTCTGGAGAGTACGTACTTATGTCAATCTTGAAGAAGCTAGCCCATGGTCTGGAACTTTCAAATTTAGTACAAAATTCACTATGCCAGCAGCGGCAATACTAGAATACCCTCAATATAATGAGGTAAATGTATCAATGTTACCTCTATTTAGGTGGGGAGCAGTAGAAGGTGCAAGTTTTTATAAACTCGAATTAAGCAAAGATATTAATTTCATAGAAGTTAATAATACTTTTAGATACGACGTACCATCAAATGGAGAAGCTACGCAGACTTATAAAATCACTGATAGCATACTCACACATCTCACTCATTATTATTGGAGAGTGAAAGCAATGACTGCAAGAGGAGAAACAGAATGGTCTGAAATTTGGCGATTCCAAACAATAAATAAATTAACTCCAAATTCAGTTTATGAATCATTATCTAATAATTCTCTTTATCCTATGCCAGCTTCAGATTATCTATTTATAAAAAGAGATGATTTTCTTGCAAATGATTTCTCAATAAAATTATTTACAAGTAATGGTCAAGAAATTAAAAATCTAAATTACACAATTTCTAATGATTTTATTAAATTAGATGTTATTAATTTGAATAATGGATTGTACAATATTGTGATAGAAACTCCTAAAGGAAATTATATTAATAAATTTATTAAAAATTAGTTCCCCTTCTTCACTTTGATTTTTAATAAATTGAAAAAGCTACCCCTAAAGGGTAGCTTTTTTTTCTCAATCTTTATATAAATCTTTATTTATATTCTATTTATCATTTTTATTGCTTTTTACAGGGAATCCTACTATCCCACCAAACAGAGCTCCGATTACTGTCATCTTACTCCAAGACGAAGAAATTGGGCAACCATTAGTGCAACCATAGAAATGATACCATGCGTATCCGAGCACGCCACCCACTGCTATAAATATTATTAATTTTATGTATTTATTCATATTAATTACTTCTTTTTATATTTTATAAAATAAACTTACTTAAATCACCATTTTTAACTATACTATTTAAATGCTGTTTTACTTCATCTTCGGTAATTAGCACGTTTTTATTATCAATGTTATCTGGAGTATTAAATAAAATATCATCGAGCAAAGTAGTTAAAATAGTATGTAGTCTTCTGGCTCCAATATTTGTAACTTCTGCATTGACAAAAGCAGCCGATTTTGCAATCTCTTTAATAGCTGATTCATCAAATTCTAAATTCACACCTTCTGATTTAAGTAATGCTTGATATTGTTTAATCAGTGCATTTTCTGGAAGAGTAAGAATTTTAATAAAATCATCTTCACTAAGACTATTTAATTCCACTCTGATTGGGAACCGACCTTGTAATTCTGGGATTAAATCTGCTGGTTTGCTCACATGAAAAGCTCCGGAAGAAATAAATAATATATGCTCGGTTTTCACTGGACCATATTTTGTATTTACATTAGTTCCTTCAACTATTGGTAGCAAATCGCGTTGCACGCCTTCTCTCGATACTTCAGCAGAACCAGAACTATTAGAACCTTTAGATGCAACTTTATCAATTTCGTCGATAAAAACTATTCCACTATGCTCGGCACTTTTCACAGCTTCTCTTACAATGGCATCCATATCAATTAATTTTTCTACTTCTTCCTTTTGCAGATATTTTATTGCCTCTGATACCTTCATTTTAATTTTTTTATGTTTTTTGGGAATCATACCACCTAACATATCTTGCAGGTTCATTCCCATTTCATCCATTCCAATTGGTCCAAGAATTTGCATCGATGATACAGTATCCACCACAGCATCAATTTCAATTTCTCTGTCATCTAGTTTCCCATCATTTAGCATTTTCCTAAATTTCTCACGAGTGCGAGCATTATCGTCATTTTCATTATCGCTAATATTATCGAATGATGGACTCTTTACTAATGGTGGAATTAGTATATCTAATACTCTATTTTCAGCTGCTACTTTTGCTGCTTCTTGTTTTAGCAAGGTCTGTTCATTTCTATGCATTTGGACAGATTTTTCTACTAAATCTCTAATCATAGATTCCACATCTCGCCCTACATAACCAACTTCTGTGTATTTAGTAGCTTCGACTTTCACAAAAGGTGCATTAGCTAATTTAGCTAATCGCCTTGCTATTTCGGTTTTGCCTACTCCGGTTGGACCAATCATTATTATATTATTTGGTATTATTTCATCTCTAAGTTCTTTGCGTACTTGTAAGCGTCTCCATCTATTTCTTAGAGCTATAGCTACTGCTTTCTTTGCATTAGATTGCCCAATAATATATTTATCTAATTCTGCTACAATTTGTCTTGGAGTGAGTGGTTCATTTTCTTTTAATTGTTTTTGAACAAAATTAATTACTTTATCTTTTTGTTCATTACTTAAATTTATATTTTCTTCCATTTATTTTGTATTATTATTTTTTTTATAAAACTTAATTAAGTTACTGTAATTCTTCTACTACGATATGATCATTTGTATAAATGCAAATTTCTGAAGCAATTTTTAGGGCTTCGCCTGCAATTTCCTTAGCAGATAGATTGGAATGTTTCATCATAGCTCTTGCAGCAGATAGGGCATACATTCCGCCGGAACCAATGGTAATAATGTTATCATCTGGTTCAATTACATCACCGGTACCGCTAATTAATAAGATTTTATTATTATCCATAGCAATTAGCATAGCTTCTAATTTACGTAAATAGCGATCAGTCCTCCAATCTTTTGCAAGTTCAATTGATGCTCTATATAAATTCCCATTGTGCGATTCGAGTTTTTCTTCAAATCTTTGTAATAGTGTAAAAGCATCAGCAGTAGCACCGGCAAATCCTACCATAATTTTATCATTATATACTTTCCTTACTTTTTTAGCTGAATGTTTCATTACAGTGTTATTTAAGCTAACTTGTCCATCAGCAGCGAGTGCTGCTTTTCCATCTTTTAATACTCCACATACAGTTGTAGATCTTATTTCCGGATAAAAATTATTTTTTTTCATTTATGTTATTTGTTTTTGTATTTTAATAATTATCTAATTTTACTAATTAACTATAATTTAATAAGAGTAATTATTAGCTATTATTTTCTTCGACTAATATTTTTAAATAATTGATATATTTAACTAATAATTCATCGTCAGAATAGCTATTTGGTCTAAATCGTATAGCATATTTCCTGTTTTTCACTCTTATCCTAACGATTTTATAAAGAGTCGTCACATTCCCTCTTTTATATTTACCAATTGATATTTTGCTAATCTCATTTACTTTATATTCACGTATTTTATTACGTGTTTTGAAAATAATAGATTCATTGCTAATTATTATTGATTTCTTTTTTAAATAATTATATAATAAAAATATGGCTGAAAGTACCATAAAGATGAAAAGCAAGCCCATCACAGGGTCTCTCCATTTAATAGTAACATATCCTTCTTCAATGCTACCTCTTAGGACACCATATATTATCATTACAATAAAATATGCAGTTAAATATTGCCAGTAGAAATCTATCCTCTGCGGAAATTCTTTTGGTTCGAATGATATTTTATTTGAATTATTTTTATTCATATTAAATTAATCATTTTAAATTAATATCTTTTTTCTAATATTTATATAGACGATATTTTACTACTAAATTTTAAATATTTTTAATTGTTAAAAATCAGGTTCTTATAAACGATTAATATTTATAAAAAAAAAGAGCGAATTATAATAATTCGCTCCTTATGTTTAATTTATATAAATATTAAAATCCTGGTAAACTTCTACCTCTGCTACCGCTTGAAATTCTCGATGAATTTCTTGAAGAACCAGTAGAATTAGTC
>CALLXS010000005.1 GCA_937875295.1 uncultured bacterium
TTTTATAAATTTGATAAATGGTCGATATAAAATTTGAGTTAATATTTAAATTAGCTGGACAAATTAAAGTATTTTTTTTGCTAATAATATTTTTATTATTTATTTTATTAAAAAAATTTTCTAATATCAATTTATTATTAGAATAAAATAAAATATTAGAATCTGGAAATAATATTTCATATTTCTCATATAATTTTAGAGCTCCTACTCTTAATTCCCAAATTGGATGAAGTATTGAAAATGGGTAAAATAAACTTTTTTCTAATGAGTCATAAATTAGTATCTGCTCTATTTTCATATTAGCAATTGAATAAAAATAACAATATTGATTTAATCAAACGCTTTTAAAAATATTTTATTTCAATTATATATTTTATGAATATTATTAAAATACTTAGTTTGATTTGTTAATTTATTGTTTATATTTGCATATTAAGTAATTATAAATACAATAAAAATAATAAAATAAATTCAAGGGATTGGTAAAAATGAATATATTAGTACTTAACACAGGCTCTTCATCGCTTAAATTTCAAATAATTGAAACTGATTGCGATATGATAGAAAATCATACAGATAAAATATTAGCAAAAGGTGTAATAGAACGAATTGGCAATCAAGCTGAATTGCAGTTCTCTGCTCCAGGACATCCTAAAAAAATATATTCAAAATTTCTGAGAGGTCACAAAGCTGCAATTGAAGAAATTATAAATTGGATCACTTCAGATGAAAGCATTATTGATGGAATCTCATCACTCAAAGATATTCATGCTGTAGGGCATCGTACTGTTCATGGTGCTGAAGAATTTAAAGGCTCTGTAAAAGTAACGCCTGAAATGATTACAAAAATCGAAGAATGTACCGAGCTTGCTCCATTACATAATCCAGCCAATCTAAAAGGCATTAGAGCTGTAAATGAGACTTTTGGAGAAAATTTCCCTCAAGTGGCAGTTTTCGACACTTCATTCCACACTACTATGCCACAAGTAGCTTATATTTATGGTATTCCCTATAAGTATTATGAACAATATAAAGTTCGTAGATACGGATTTCACGGTACTTCGCACCGGTATATTTTACAAAGATATTGCGCACTTAAGAATATTCCTATCGAAGAAGGAGATATTATTTCGCTGCATTTGGGAAACGGTTGTTCTGCTGCAGCTATTAAAAATGGTAAATCAATTGATACAACTATGGGAATGACTCCGCTTGAAGGTCTAGTAATGGGAACTCGATGTGGTGATATTGACCCCTCATTAATCGAATTTATCGCTCATAAAGAAAATATTACACTCGAAGCAGTCTATGAAATTTTAAATAAAGAATCCGGCGTGAAAGGTATTTCTGGAGTCAGCAATGATATGAGAGATATTGAAGCAGAAATTGCAAAAGGCAACCAAAGAGCTGATTTAGCAATGCAAGTGTTTTCTTATAGAATCAAAAAATACGTGGGAGCTTATTTAGCTGCTATGAATGGAGCTAAAGCAATAATTTTTACTGGCGGAATTGGTGAAAATGGACCACATTCTAGGAATATAATTTTAGATAATATGTCGTTTTTCGGAATTGAACTTGACCAAAAGTTAAATGAAGAAATTACCAAAGGAAAAGAAGGTATAATTAGTACTCCTAACAGCAAAATAGAAGTATGGGTAATTCCAACTAACGAAGAATTAGTTATTGCAAGAGATACATACCAAATTATTAACAACAAATGTTAAATGTTAATAATTAAGAATATATTGTTTTTACAGTTTATATAACCGTATAAAATCTTATAGCTGTATTTTTTATTAATCAAGATATACATTTAATTGAAAGATATGCAATAGGTTGAGGATTTTTTTCCTTAACCTAATGGATGATACAAATGATGGACTTCTTTTATAAATGCATTATCAATATGTGTATATCTTTGAGTAGTGCTAATATCAGAGTGCCCGAGCATTTCTTGTACTGCTCGCAAATCTGCCCCTCCCTCTATCAAATGAGTCGCAAAGCTATGCCTAAGAGTGTGAGGATGTATTTTTTTATTAATATTTGCTACTATTGCATAATCTCTTAACATTTTCCAAATGTAAGCACGAGTAATCGGTCTACCCCTTTTATTTAGGAATAATATATCATTTGTATTTTCTCGTCCAATAAAATATATTCTTGCATTTCGCTTATAATTTTCTATCCATTCTAAAGCAGAATGCCCTATAGGCACTAATCTTTCTTTGCTTCCTTTTCCAAAGACTCTTACAATTTCAGCATCGGTAATAATATCTCTTTGCTTTAAATTTATTAATTCTGATACTCTTAGCCCACAAGCGTAAAGAGTTTCAATTATAGCTCTATTGCGCAGTTCAGATGGATTTCTTGTGTCTATTATTTCTAATAATTTATTTATTTCATCAAATGAAAGCACTTCTGGAATTTTTTTGCTTAATTTGGGTAATTCTACAATATCTGTCGCATTCTCACTAATTAATTTTTCATTAAATAAATATTTATGCAAACCTCTAATAGCCGATAAATAACGAGACTGAGTAGAAGTTTCTAATCCTAATACATTTAAAAATGAAAAATAATCCATTAATATATCATAGTTCACTGCATCTAATTCTTTTATCCCAATAGAATCTAAATAATTAGTGTATTTGTTTAAATCCAGTTTATACGATTCTAATGAATTTAATGATAATCCTTTTTCATATTTTAAGAAAGTAAAAAAAGTGGCAATTTGCTTTTCGATATTCATTTTCACTATAAATAAATTTTTTTTATTACAATTATCAACTCATTTCTTTATAAAATGTTTTAAAATATCTTTATTTTTAATCGATTTCTTTATATTTTTGCTTTTTTAAAAATAATTTTAAATTTAATAAAATGAAATCATTTTACAATCCTAAATATATTTTAATGTTTTTATGTATTTTTTATTTCAGTATTGCATGTTCAACTACAAATAAAGAAGAAATTCCTAGCGCCCCATGCATCGATGAAAATCAAAAGGATTTAGTTATTAATTGGGGTTCGACTTATGAGCGTACTGGAGGTAAAATCTATAAATCAATTCAATCAAATGCTATAATGTATAGAATAGATGAAGATTCCAATGGAATAAAAAAATATTCTGATACAGTGAAAATTAGTTATGAAAATTATTGCTATATCAAACAACGAATAGAAAAATTAGCAATACAGACTCAATCAATGTATTATCCCGGGGAAATTCAAGAATTTATTGAATATAAGAGCAATTACAAAAATTTATCATTTCGAGCTTTCTGGAATCCAAAATATATCGATCATATTGAAAATAGAATCCAACTGAAATCACTTTACGACTCTCTCCCTTACCTCTGTAGATAAATGTTTTATAAATTAAAAAAAAATATTTTCACTTTTTTTATACTTTTTTGAAAAATTTGTGTCTATCTTCTACAAGATAATTTCATTCAAATTATAATTATGAGAAAAAATTGGATATATTGGTTCTTAATTTGCTTAATGTCAATCACTACAGCCTGTAATGTATGCGATAATTCAGGAGTGCCACAAGATGCAATTTTAAAAGAGATTTACTTTAATTCAAAGAATCTCAATAATGAATCAATGAATATTCTAGGTATTAATGCTGAGGGAACTAATTTAGAGGAGGTGTTGTACAATTCAATGTTGTTTTCACCTCCATCTAAAAATAATTTTATTACCTATCTCGACTATTATAATAGTAATAGAATTTATTTATATAATTTAAAGAAAAAAAGTACTAGGTTAGCTTTTGAAGATAAAAGCAGCTTTTTCTATAATCCTAAAATTTCAGATAATGGCAAATATATAGTAGTAAATAAAAACCACGTCTCACTCTTAATCATTAAAATTGATAATGATTCTATATTTAATTTAGTTGGTGAAATACATACTATAAATAATGAATTTTTTGATTTTACAATTTCACCAAATTCACAAAAATTAGCTTATTTTACGAATCTCAATGATAAAATATTTTTAGAAATATATGATTTCACACAAACTAAAGTAACATTTAGATATGATTTAAATCAAGAAATAAATAAAATAGACGAGTCAGACAAGTTCATAGCATTTTGGAGCCAAGATTCAGATAATATTTTTTATTTTATAAAAGAAGTAGATGGATCAAATAACTTAATTAAAATTATGTTAAGTAAATCTCAAATTAATAATTATAATCTAAATAATATTGAAATTAATGAAATTTGCCCTATAGATTTAATTATAAATTCCGAATCATTAAATACTTTTGACATTTTTATTAGTGCTAAATCAGGCGAAATTTCGATGCTTACTTTAAATGATAAAGAAATTATTAATAATCGTATTATTGCTGAAGCAAATCAAAATGAATTTTGTAAAAATTTAAATTACAATTATAATACTAAATGCATGTTATATAATAAAGTAAATAATTTAGAAAATATTGATAATTTAGGTAATTTGTATATTTTTGATAACAATACTACTCAAAACAAATATTTATTTAGTAATTCAGGTGCTGGTTACTGGGTTGATAAAGAATGAAATCTAAGCTAAATAAAATATCAGACAAAGAACTAATCGCATTGCTTAATAATAAAAGCACTGAAGAGGAAGCTTTTGCTGAAATTTATTCAAGGTATTCAAAAATGATTTGGGTCTATTGCAAAAAAGTATTACAAAATGAAGAAGATGCAAGCGATGTGTTCCAAGATGTTTTTACAAAATTTTATAGCTATATTCAAGAGAACAAGGTAGCAGAAAATATTAAACATTTTTTAATTATAATTGCACGAAATACTTGCTTA
Organism: uncultured bacterium; assembly: GCA_937875295.1. Taxonomy (GTDB): domain Bacteria; phylum Bacteroidota; class Ignavibacteria; order Kapaibacteriales; family UBA2268; genus CALLXS01. The sequence goes on from CALLXS010000005.1 coordinate 4,821, forward strand.
AATCACAAAAGAGATAGTGTACATTCCCTTAATTTTGCTGATTTTGAGAGCGTACTCGCTGATGATAATTTGAATACTACAATTTTTGCAAATGAACAAAATGAAATAATATCGAAAGCAATTGATATTTTACCATTTGAATTAAAAGAAGCTTTTATTTTGAATATGAACATTGCTCCATATGATAAAGCTAGCAATTTTACTCATGATCCATTAAGAACAAGAAAATTATTGCTTCATAAGAAAGAAATTAAAAAATTAAGTTTACTTTTGCAGCTCAATTCCAACAGTCGTAGAT
>CALLXS010000006.1 GCA_937875295.1 uncultured bacterium
AATAAAATTTAGTTTAAAAAATATTTTAATAAATCAATATTATATATTAGTTTTGTATTTTTTTAATAAATCATTAATAAAAATGAATATCAAACAAGATCATAAGAAAATAGATTCATCAGATATGTATTCCGTATTGAAAAATTTACCTATTCAATTTGATGAAGCGACAAAATCATATAAAAATTTCAAGGGTTATGCTGATACCAAATCAGTTAGTTCTGACGTAGTTATCTTCGGTATGGGAGGTTCAGCAATAGCTGGAGAGATTTTAAAAGATTTTTTCCAATTTTCTGAATTTAAAACTAAAATTAAAATCCATATTTCGCGAGAATATGAATTACCAGCATTTGTTGATGATAAAGCATACTTAATATTTAGTTCTTATTCCGGAGAAACAGAAGAAACTCTTTCCGCTTTTGAAAAAGCTCAAAAACTTAGCAAAAGAATCGTTTGCATATCATCTGGGGGTAAATTGATTGAATTAGCAAAAAATTCAAAGTATAAATTTTTGCAAATTCCTACTGGTTTGCAACCTCGCTGCGCCATTGGTTACTCTTTAACTGCCCTTTTTTATACAATAATTAATTCTCCACTTGTAAATAAAACTGAGGCAAAAAAAATAATTACATCATTTAATAAAGCAATAGAAAAATTAAGAGAAATATCAGAAAAATTATCGATTTTAGATGATTCAAATATTGCTTACAATATTGCTAAAATATTTCAAAATTCATGTCCGCTCATTATTTCAAGTAGTAAATTTAATGCTATTAATTTAAGATGGAGAGGTCAAATCCAAGAAAATGCGAAACAACTTAGCTTCGGAGTAACTTTGCCCGAGATGAATCATAATTTTATAAATGGATTAGAAAACCCAAAATACATTGTAAATAAAATAGCTGTAATTAATTTCATTAGCAAATTAGATAATGATAGAATTGCTAAAAGATTCACTGCAAATTCAGCTTTGCTCAAAGACAAGGTCGACTCTATTACAGATATTTCTCATTCATCGGAAGAATATTTTTCTGCTATGCTTGAATTGTTGTGTTTAGGCGATTGGATCAGCTATTTTATAGCTATCATCAGAGGAATTGACCCGACACCTATTCCAATGATATCGAAATTAAAAGAAATAATGGCAGAAGCAAATTAATTTAAGAATTATTAAGTAATATTTCATCTATTAGTAAAAAAAATAATTTTGGAAAAGTTTATAAATTTCCGTAATTTTGTAAACTTTTTCTAATATTTTGTAGAAGTCTATAATGGCAGTTCAAAGAAAACGCACAAGAAGAGCTAAATATATTAATTTGTATTCTCCATTTTTAATGAGAGAGACAAAACACGAATTAATCGGTGAGCCAATAGAAAGCGAAAAAGGTCGTCATCAATGGGCAAGATGTACTCGTAGCAGGCATTCACAATTAATTAACCTAGATATTATCGAAGCAGAGCAAGATAATAAAAACAAAGCTATTGTGGAGCTTTCTCGCGAAGATGAGAAAAAGTATAACCCTCAAGATGAGTATTCAATAGGCGATGTAATTTATCATTCAGTGTGGGAAGATGTTGGCATAATAAAAGCAAAAGAAGTCCTTTCTACTGGTGGCAGAGCCATTGTAGTCCAATTTGAAAAAATTGGTGAAAAAAAATTAATTGAAAATTTAACAACTAAAAAATAAATTACGAAAGGTAATATCGAGTGATTGGTGTAACTATCCAAAATAATGAAAGCATTGATCGTGCTTTAAGAAGATTTAAAAAGAAATATGAAAGAAGCGGAGTGCTTCGCGAATTCAAAAAACGTACTGCTTTTTCTAAACCATCGGTTGAGAAAAGATTAGCTCGCCAAAAAGCTGCTCGTCGTCAGCAAAGAGCTACTCAAGAAATGGAATAGTTTTAAAAATAATTAACTTAAAGGACTTATCTTCCTATAGATAAGTCCTTTTTGTGTTAATATTTCTTTTGTATTTTATATTTTTTTTTCGTATTTTTAATTGCCGATTTAGTGGCTTAAAGGTATTTATTTAATCGGGTAAAAAAATATTAAAAAAACGTTGAATATAAATAGAAGAAATATAATTAAATCACTAGCTCTATCACCTTTTGTGATGAGTATAGCAAAAGCTGAAGATAGCCTTAGCAAACAATTTAATGTTCCTGAAGCTCCAATTCCCACATTAATTGATAAAAATATTATTAATTCCCCAATTATCCCACCTCTACTTAATAAAGGTGATAAAGTAGCAATTATTGCCCCAGCAAGTCCATCAAACCTTTCTGAAGTATCGGCAATGGTGAAAACTATGAATAATATTGGAGTGGAATGCGAAATCGGTGATACAGTAAAAAATCCCAAAAAAAATAAATTATCTTATTTATCAACAAATGATAAAGTACGCTCAGATGAATTTATGCATTATATTAACCGTAAGGATATAAAGGGGATTTTTTGCGCTCGAGGTGGTTATGGAATTATGCGCATTTTAGATAAACTTGACTACGAAGAAATAAAAAATAATCCTAAAATTATACTCGGCTTTAGTGATATTACTGCCTTGCTTATAGCAATATATAATAAATGTAATATTGTTACTTACCACGGTCCTGTAGCTTCATCTGATTTAAATCAATTTTCGCTGAATTATTTATTACCATTAATCAATAAAAATTCATACAAAGATAGCATTGTTTATGAATCAGAAAATATTAAGTCAATAATAAAAGGTAATTCTAAAGGGAAATTAATTGGTGGTAATCTTACTATGATAAATAGTTTACTGGGTACTCCTTATGAAATTAATACTGATGATTCAATACTATTTTTAGAAGAAATTCATGAGGAACCCTATAAAGTTGATAGATTGCTTACTCAATTAAGATTAAGTGGTAAATTTGATAAATGCAAAGGTATAGTTATTGGAAAGTTTGATTATTTAAATACAAGATTAGCTAGCACTCCAAGATTTTCTGCTACTTCAATAGAAGTTTTTAAAGACATTTTTTCAAATTTTCAGTATCCTATAATATATGGTGTTCCATTTGGACATATGAAAAATAAAATCACATTGCCACTTGGATTAAATTGTGAAATATCCGATAATAAAAAAGAAATTAAAATTATTTACAAAACTTAATAGACTTTATTGTTTTTAATACGAATTAATAATAAAACAAATAAATATAAATACAAATGAAAACTTTATACAAATTATTGGCTTTATTTATATTTTTAAGCGTAAATTCGTTTGCTCAATCTATTGCAATTTCAAATATTGATGCAAGCAATTTCCCAAAAGTTGTTTCATATATATCTATTATGGAATATGGAGGGAAATCAATCCAGAATATTAAATTAGATAGCTTAAAATTATATGAAAATGGTTTGGACCTAAGCCATACAATAGAATTAGATTGTAGAGATTCTATTCTCGACCCGCCTTTGAGCATTACTCTTATTGTAGATAGAAGTAATTCAATGGAGCAAACTCCTGATGGACAATCTGAACCGCTGAAAGAATGGCTAAAAATTGGTGCAAATGCCTTTGTTGATGCACTTAATTTTAGCAATGGTACTAAGGTAGAGCTAATTTCCTTTAGTACTGGAATGAAATTGGAAGTACCATTTACAAGCGATAAAATATTGCTCAAGAATAAAATTGATAGTATGAAATTCGCTGGTGGCACAAATTATAATCCTCCATTTTTAGATGATTATGTAGGTGCAATCAAAAGGATGGGAGAAAATACTCCTCCAGATGTACGAAGAGTCATCGTATTCCTTACTGATGGTGACCCCGATGGTGCAAATGTTACTCAAGTAAATAATATTGTAACATCATCTCTATCAAATAATATTCAAATCTATTGCATTACTTTAAATCGCCCTATGAATACTGATTTAAGTTTAATTGCTTCTAGAACCGGCGGTAAAGCATATCCGGTTTATAATAAAGCACAACTTACATCAGTATATCAAACAATTGCAAGCGAAATTAAAACTAAAAAAATCTGTAAAATTACTTGGATATCACCATTTTCATGCAGTAATCAATTAAAGAAAAGAGATGTAACATTAATTTATCAACCAATTGACAAAGAAGTAAAAACATCTTATTCATTACCTAATTCTGCATATTTCATTAATAAAGTAAAACCAAGTCCTCTTTATTTCGATAATCCACCAATTGGAGAATATACAGAAAAAGTCTTTGAAATTACTCCTCAAAACTCTGATTGGCGAATTACAGGTTATCAATTTCAACCAAGTACTTATTTCACTGTAGTTGATTGGGACGATGATGTCCCCGGAGTGCAATCATATATTAATATGACAATACCAAAAAATAAAGCACAAAAAATAAAAGTAAGATTTACTCCAGCTGAGTCCCAATTATTTAGAAAAGCAAGTTTTGATATTTATGGAGATCCTTGTAACTCTTCAATTGAATTAATAGGTGGATTATCACAAGTAGTTTTAACTAGCCCAGATAACGGTGAAGTTTTTAGTAATTGCGAGACTGTAGAAATAAGTTGGACAGGATCTGAACCTCAAGATGATGTGTTTTTATATTATAGAGAAGAAGGAAATAATTATTGGAATTTGCTTGTATCTGGAATTACAACTAATACATATTCATGGAATCCTCCTACTCCTAATAAATCATACAATATAAAAGTACAATCTTATAAAACAGGTATTGTCGAATGGGTTAAGTCTTTTGGTTCTATTGGAAATGAGACAATTTCTAATATGCTTGTAGATTATTCTGGAAATAATATATATTTAATCGGTACTTATGACAAACCTTTTGTCCTGCAGAATAACAATATGATGTATGAAGGAGGAAAAGAAGGCTATATTGTCAATTATGATGCTGATGGTTTTGTAAATTGGATAACAACTGTAAATGGTAGTGATGATGATCTAGTTAATGACATTTGTCAAGATTCTGTAGGCAATGTGTATATAACTGGTCGATTGAACTCTACTTCTCGAATAGGTAATGTATTCGCTACTGGTACAAGTACAAAAAATTATTTCGCATTTATTGCTAAATTCTCTCCATATGGTGATTTAATTGGACAATATCTTTTCGACCCGACTCGAGACAATCCTCAATTCATTAGTAATGGTAGAAAAATTGCTTATGACAATACAAATAAAACAATAACTATCTGGGGCAATTACTCCGGAGATTATTTCGGTAGATTAAGAAATAGAACTAATGGAATTTTCCAGCTTACTATTGATGACAACTTATTTAGCGTAAGTGATTTGCGAGAATCATATACTAACTTTAATAATTCCACAAAATTTATTGCTCAAGATAGCTTAAAAAATACCTATACTGCAGCTTCATATTCCGATATAATTACAATTGGCGGTAAAGATTACCCAAGCAATGGAGCTACAGATATATACTTGAGTAAAAAAGGATTTACAAAATTTACCACTGATACCTTAGAGCAAGATTTCAGTGTAAATACTGTACAATTTGATATTCAAAAAGCAGACATTGATTTCGGTACTTCTCTTGCTGGTATTAGCAATGTAAAAAGGATTGACGGTTTTATTTATAATAAAGGCATTATCCCGGTTAATATAACTAATACAAAATTTGTAAATAATGTACATTTTGGAATTAAAGATAATTTAATTGACTATACAATTCATCCAAATGATTCATTGAATGTAACTTTCACTTTCACACCAAGTCAATTAGGAGTTTTGCAAGATAAATTTATTATTGATTATGATTGTCATACTTCAGATACGATAAATTTAACTGGATATAGCATTTGTAACTATACTTCTGATTCTATATTTACTTTTAACAAAACAATTTTAAATCATACTTCAACACAAACTATTTCAAATGTCTTTACAAATAATGAGACAATACCAATTGAAATAGACCCTATGATACAGGGAGTTGATAAAGCTTATTTTAGGTTAGTTTCTCCAAGTGGAAAAACTCTTATCCCAGCCAAAAGTTCTATCAATTTCGAAATTGAATTCACTCCTACTCAAGAAAGAGAATATTTTGCATATATTGAATATAATGCAAATTCGGAATGCAACAATGATTCTACATTAATCAATGGACTTGGGATAAATGGCGAAATATTATTAAGCGATTTAGATTTTGGATTAAAAAGAGTAAAAACACTAAACACTATTGATATCAATGCAAATGAAGCTATAGTTATCGTAACTAACCCAACAGAAATTCCGATTGTAATTAATCAGATTAAATTCGAAGATATTACTCAAGCACAAAACAATGGATTCGAATTCGTAGATAATTTTAATTATCCAATTAATATAAGTGGAAATGGTACTTACGATATTAAAATTCGCTTTACTCCAAAAGATGAAGCAAAAGTAACTTCAAATTTAATAGTTAATATTGCAGGAAAATCAAATGACTATAAAGCAATAATTAATGGAGAAGGTTTCATACCGAAATTTACTTATGAATGGACTTGTCCACCAGCTGTTTATCCTGGTTCTACAAGTTTTGGTCAATTTGTAATTAAAATCCACAATTCAAAAACTGATGTATTTATTAAAGATATTAAATTCGGAAAAGGTATTAATTCAAACTATGAAATACAAGATAATGTAAAAGATTTAATCTTAAGCAAACAATCATCACAAGAATTTACATTTAATGTAAAGTTTTCACCTACTGCTACCGGTATGATTACTGATGATTTAATTATCACTTCTGATGCTATCGAAGGACCTAATCCAACTCCTCTTGTCGATTCAATTTATGCAGTAAGTTGCGAAGCAAATGGAAATACTTTCGAAAATAAATTACAATTTGATAAAAAAATTATTTGCTCTAATTCAACAGAGCAAGTTACTGTAAGAAATACTTCTTCAAGTACTACATTAAGTGTAATTAGCTATGAAATTCTAAATGATGATGATAAAGTATTCAATTTTACTTCTGTTTTACCAGTAAGTATTAATCCTAATGCAGAGCAAAATTTCAATATAGATTTCGCTCCAAGTGGTACTAAGAAATATACTGCTACGCTAAAATTACTAACTGATGACGGACAACCATTATTGATAGACTTAGAAGGCGAAGGAGGTATTTATTCATTATATACTAATATTAAATCATTTGAAGAAGAACCAAATAAGATATTAGAAATACCTTTGACTGCTAATATTGTGAATTTCAATGAAAATAAATTAGATAGCATTTCTTTTATTCTTCAATTTAATGAAACCATATTAGCTCCACTATCAAATAATCCTGTAATTACGTCTTCATATAATAATGCAATATGGGAAGTTACTAAAATATCTCGCGGCACTTATAAATATACTGGTATTGGCACATTTACTCTACCAATTACATCTGAGGTAGCTACACTTAGTTTCCGTGTATATTTGGGCGATACGAATTTCACTAATATTGTAATTCACCCATTATTTAATTCATGTACATCTTCTGATGAACTTTTAACAAAAGTTAATTTGAAGAACGTGTGCCTATTAGATGAAAGACGTATAGAATTTTTCAATTCTCAGACTAAAATAAAGAATATTTATCCTAATCCTATTCAAAAGAACTTAAATTTAGATTATTCTTTAAGCATCGAAGCTCCTGTAACGATTGAAATTTATAGCGAGTTGGGAATTAAAGTAAGAGAAATTCTTAATACTACTCAAAAAGCTGGTGATTATAATATAAATTATAATATAAAAGACTTAAATAGTGGAGTTTATTATATCAAATTAAAGCAAAGTAGTATTACAGAAATCAAGAAAATATTGATTATTCAATAATATTCACAAATAAAAACAAGATAATTAAAGATCCTTGATTATTTAAACATAATCAAGGACTTTTTAATTATAATTTAACTCTAACTTTATTTTAAACTAACATCTATGCAGTAATTTTGCAACCTGATTAATATAAACTTTTGAAATAGTGAATTATATAATAATTTGAGGTATTAAAATGCAAATTACAGTAGAAAATTTATTAAAAGATAATAACCTATCATTACCTAAAATTTTACCACACGCCTCTCATAAAACTATCTACTACTTATTTAATAAATTAATTAAATCGAAAGAAATAAATCAGTTCATTGAAGATAATTCAGACAAATTCGGAATTGATTTTATTGAAGAATTATTTGATTATCTTAATTTTTCATATTTTCTCTCAAGTTTAGATAAGCTTAAAATTCCATCAGAGGGTAAATTAGTAGTTGTGTCAAATCATCCATTAGGTGCATTAGATGGATTAGCTTTATTAAAAGCAATATCTGAAGTTCGTAAAGATGTTTGCATTATTGCAAATGATTTACTTCTTTATATCGATAATTTAAAGGATCTTTTTCTGCCGTATAATGTTTTTAGTCTTAAAGCTCAAAAAAACAATATAAATCAAATCGAACAAGCCCTTAAAGATAATAAAGTAGTCATATTCTTCCCTTCAGCAACTGTGTCACGCTTTTCAATTAATGGAATTAAAGATGAAAAATGGCATAAAGGTGCACTCAAATTTGCACAAAAGTTAAATGCTCCGATATTACCTGTTTTCATTGAAGCAAGAAATTCATCTCTTTTTTATTTGACTTCAATTATAAACAAAAGCTTCTCAAAATTTCTTCTGCCAAGAGAATTATTTAAAAAAAGCAATTGTTCTATTAAAATTAAAATTGGAAATCTTATTCCTAACAAATCGCTAAATTCTATAAGCAGCACAAATGAATTAAATAGACTTCTGCGCAAGCATACATATAAATTGCAAGCAAATAAAGAAATATTTAAAACAGAAAAAACTGTAATACATCCTATTGAAAATAAAATTATATTACGAGAATTAGAAGATAGCCAATTCCTAGGAAGTACAAATGATGGAAAAACTATATATTGCACCACCTACGAAACTGGAAAGAATGTAATTAAAGAGATTGCTAGACTTAGGGAAATTACTTTTCGAAAAGTTGGCGAAGGTACTGGAAAAAAATATGATTATGATAAATTCGATAAGATATATAAGCATATTGTTCTTTGGGATAATAATGAAAACGAAATTGTAGGTAGCTACAGATTAGGTATTTGTAGCGAAATAATAGATAAAGTAGGTATAAATGGTTTATATAATTCTGAAGAATTTATTTTTAATGATAGCTTCAAAGATAAATTGCCTAAATCGGTAGAATTAGGTAGGAGTTTTATTCAAGAAAAATATTGGAACACTAGCGCTTTAGATAACTTATGGCAGGGAATTGGTATTTATCTGCAGAGTATTGGGAATATCACTCATTTATTTGGAGCCGTGAGCATAAGCGATAGAATTTCTCCATTAGGAAAAGCAATGATTGTATATGTTTATAATAAGTGGTTCGGTGAAATGACACACTCTTATATCTCACCGAAAAATCCATATTCAATAGAACCCAATTTAATCAAAGATTTAGAAAATAAATTTAATAGTGACAAATATGATATTGACTTTAAAAATTTAAAAACTTCTATAAGCAAATTAGGATTTTCAATTCCGGTGATGTTCCGTAGATATTCAAGTATTTGCGAAGCTGACGGAGTAAAAATATTAGGTTTTAATATCGATAAGAATTTTTCAAATTGTCTTGATGGATTTATTATGATAGAGATTGACAAACTCAAATATGCATATAAATTAAGATATAATTTCATTACTAACGCATTGAGTGAAGAAGTAAGTATCAACGAAGTAGGAAAACTATTAAAATCGAAAGAAAATGAAAAGATAAAAATAAGTTAAATTAAAGCAATTGATAAACTAAAAAGAGATATTTTTGTTATAAAAATACCTCTTTTTTATTTTATAGAAACAGTAAATTAATTTAAAATCTTAAAATATAATTGGATTTTAGAATATCCATTAATATTTTCTATTTTAAGTTCATAATTATATAAACTCATAATTTTCTTTACAATTCCCAAGCCTAACCCAACGCCTTGTTGATTTTGCATTGAACGATTAAATCGCTTAAACGCACCTTCTTCTTTATTAGAAATGATTTCTTCAGAATTAATCCCAGAATTATATACTTCTAGAACATACAAATCGTTTTCTTTGCTATTTTTAACAGTGATTTTATTTACATCGTCGGAAGTATTAATCGCATTTTCTATTACTTCTTCAATAATTTTCTTAAAATGTAAAGAATTAATTTTTAGAGAATAAATCGTTTCATCAAGAATTAATTCGTATGATTTTTCTTTTTCATTTAATTTCTCAGAAATAACATCCTTTATAATTTTATTAGGATTTACTGTAATTGCATTATCAGAATTTGGTTTGAAATTAAACAATTCAAAATAAAAAGAAAAATCATTAAAAATTTTATTTAATTTTCCTGATGAAGATTTTATTACTTCTGCAATTTCTATTATTTCATCTCTACCGATGGTATCTGCTAGTTGAATTAATTTCTCAGAATAGGTATTTAATATAACAAGTGGAGTTTTAAATTCATTTGGGATAGTAGCGACTAAATCTTTTTTTGTGTTATCAATTTTCTCGATTAAATAATTATTTACTAACTTATGTTTTTCTAAACGAGATTTTACAGCATTAATTACTATTTCATTTGTATATGGCTTGGGTATATAATCATCAGCTCCGAGGTCCATTCCTTTTCGAATATCATCTCTATCTAAAAGAGCAGTTAAGAAAATAAATGGAGTAACTTTTGTTTTTGGATTTGTCCTTATTGCTTGAAGCACTTCATAGCCATTCATCCCCTCCATATTAATATCACAAATAATTAAATCAACAGGGTTATTCTTGGCATACTCTACACCATCAGCACCGAACTCAAAAGCGTTTACTTTATAACCTTCAATTTCCAAAAGAAATTTCAAATTAAAAAGTAGGAACGATTCATCTTCAATAATTATAATATTAGCCATATTTTCACTTTATATTTTATTCTTACTAGAATTTATTTGTTCAATAAAATCATATTCTGCATTATCCACTATTTCATTTATAGCTTCTAGCATATACTCAGGATAAATATCTTTTTTAAATGTAATAAATCCTTTGATTTGTTCTTTTCTAATTTTAAGAAAATCTTTTATATTCTCAACAGTCAATTCTTGACTTAAATCAATTTTATCTTCTCTTTTAGAATACAAAATCATTGTATAAATAATAATAAATTCGAATATCAAATATAATTCTAGCTCACTCTCATCGATCATACTATAATTATTTGATGTATTAATAACATTTAAATTAACAAAATAATCATTGAACCTAAGAGAGTTAACCTTACTTCTTACACCTTCTAATGAATCATGAATAATACTTCTAATTGAATTAAATTTTTCAATTATATTTTCATTTAATTTATTGTCAATAAAGTTAAATAAATCTTTAGGAAAAATAATTGAAGTAAAACAAAATATGTTTAAAGATTGCAATAAAAACTTATAATCTTCGCTTTTGTTTTTCAATTTTAGAGATATTTTCCACAATAAATTATTCATCAATATTTGTGGATTTATAAAATAATATTCATCAGATAGCCCCAAAATTTTATTAAATTCTTTCACATTCAATATCAATGAATCAGGACTATCATTGTAATCATTAGAATGAAATTGCTTTAATTTTAATTTATTTTGTAATACTTTATTTTTATTAGATAAATAATAATGATTAAAGCAAACTCTTACAGCCTGTATGATTTGAAATTCATTTATAGGTTTTGTTAAGAATAAATAAGAATGAGACCTATTAATAACATTATAAATATCGGAATTATCAGCATTTCCTGTAATAATTATTCTTATTGAATCCGGTAAATATTTTATAGTTTCTGCTAAAAAAATATCTCCCGGCATTTCGGGCATAAATTGATCAGAAATAATTACCTGTGGTTTCGCTCCATCTTGTATTAATTTTAGTGCTTCTATGCCACTGCTTACAGTAATCACATTATAATATCGGACGAAATAATGCTCATAGATATCTAAAAGAGCAACTTCGTCATCGACTATCATCAATGTACCTATAGTATCATTCTTATTTTTTTGAATATTCGATTTCATTTTTTAATAAAAATAAATTTTAATTATTTTTTTAATAAATCTCTGATTTCTGTCAATAATGTCTCAGATTTTGTTGGTTCTGGCTCAACTGCTTCTGGTTCTTCAGCTTTTCTCTTTAGTTTATTAATTGCTTTTATTACAAAGAAAATACATAAAGCAATAATTATAAAATCAATAAAAGTCTGAATAAAAGCACCGTAACGTATTGCTACTTCTGGGATTGCAGTCCCTGCTACATCAACGTAAGCTTCTTTCATTATGATTTTCATGCTAGTGAAATCTGCTCCACCTAATAGCATTCCAATTGGAGGCATTAACACATCTGCTACTAACGAAGTAATAATTTTACCAAATGCACCGCCAATTACAATACCTACAGCCATATCGACCATATTACCTTTAACGGCAAATTCTTTAAATTCTTTCCACATA
>CALLXS010000007.1 GCA_937875295.1 uncultured bacterium
TAAGTAATAATAAATTTAATATTATTAATAATACTAATAATTCCATAGATTTACTCGAAATATATGACTTAAAAAGTAATTTGATTTTAAGGAAAAAAGATAATATTCAAAATGTCATTGATTTTAACTATCCTTCTGGTGCATATTTTATAAAAGCTACTTTAAATGGTAAAATAGAAACATATAAACTAATTAAGAATTGAGGAAATTATGAACAAATATATATTAATAATGACAATTTTTATTTCTACTTTAAGTTTATTTGCTCAGGACAGATACCCATACCTAAGTACCTTTAAGACTATTAATAATGGTAATAATAAGTCATTAGAATCTTCGCACTCTGAATATAAACAGGACAGATTGGTATTAGGTTGGCATTGGGACGGTAATGTATTTTTAAACGACAGCCTATATTCTAATCAGTCTGACGTAGGAGCATTTACATTTAAGAAGTATCCTAACATATATAATAAATATCATAATACTATGTTTACTCTACAAGCAGACATTAATCCCAGCGATAGTAATTTTAAAAGAGCAAATTCTCATTATGATGATAGAGCATTATTTCACTTTAGATCAGCGCAATATGAAGCTGGGCTTTTAAATACATCCAAAGATGACTATTTAAAATATAAAGATATAAATAATCCTGTATTTGGTTTTAGATATCAAAATAATAGAGGTGAAATAATTACAGAAGATGATAATAAATTATTAAGATATCAAAAAATTAATTATTTAGATCCATATCTAATTCTTAAAAATATTTATCCAAAATCATTTATTAAGGAAGCCGTGACTTGGGAACCACCTATTAATGAAAATGATACTACATATATTAAAGATTATTTAGATTACTGCGAAAATTATAACGGTAGATTTTTGTATTTAGCAATTAGATTAAAATGTTTAGATTGTGATTATATTGATACTATTAATAGCAAACCTGTGCTCACGCTAAGAGTACCAGTAAAATATTACAATGAACAAATAAATTCAAGTTTATTCTTTTCAAATTTACCTGATCCCAATCATAACGCTGTAGAAATTGTTAGGGCAAACGATGGTCAGAATATACTTATGGGTAGAAGGCGCAAGTTAGATTCAGATAAAGCTAGTTTAAATAATGAATTTTTAATTACTGATCACATGCTAATGAGCACAAATCTAAACCATCCAGATTATACTACAGGTTTCAGCAGCATTTATAGAGACTATCCTGGTTATATTACAATCTATGCCAAAATAATATTTTATGGTGATATTGGTGGATTAAGAACATTTCAATCAAGACATGGCGATAATTATAGAGAATATGGTAATAAAATGCGATTAGATAGTTTAACATCTTTTGATATTGAAGTAATTTATCATAATACTCAAAATGTAGCAATAGACTGGATACGGCTCGAGACACCACATACTCACGAAGTCCTATGGGGACAAAAGAATATTGAAATACAACAATGTCTTGATACTGCAATTTCAAATGTAGCAAAGCAAAGTCATATTGATTCTAATAATCAAATATTGCGTATTGTAGATGTAGTAGAGGGTTCGGAAATGGCTTGGGATGGAATGAAATATTTACGAAAAATGTGCGGTGATATATTTGCAGGCGAAAATGAAACTCCGTATCAATACTTACATCAACATTATGTAGGAATGAAAACTTCTTGGCTCGGTTTATTTAAAGTAACTCCTAATGTAGCACGACCTTTTTTAAAATATGGTGCAAGAAACTATGGTGGGCAAGAAAATGGTTTTCCAGAATTTGGAATAAGTTCTTGGGCAAATCCTATTCATTGGACAGCTGGGCATCATTTAGGGGCTTATGGAATTCCTATATGCAATAGTTATACAAATAACTTAAATTATAATTACTTAAAAAATTTAATTTATAGTTCTACTTTTGATACATATTCAAAATATAGTTATTCTGATTTGCTCGATGATGATATTAAATATAATGAAGTAGTAAATGGTAGTTCAGAGAGACATAGTTTTCAAAGTTACTATGAACACCATATCCAGAGACACTATAATGATAATTACTTAAATTATAATGATTCCGATGAATTTGATAGAGGAAAATATGCCGGATTTATTTATAGCGACAAAGACTGGTGGGGCCAAATATTTAATTTACAAGAGTTCGACACAGCTTATAAAAATCCCGATTATATTTATCCAAATACATTAATAAAAAGTCCTGATAATGCTCTTACATCAGAGGAATTACGATTAATTTCAAATAATTTTATGATAATGGGTGCTAAAGGCTTGCTATATGATGGGCAAACTTGGGGTTCGTTAAAAACAGCATCAAAATTAGTGAAGTTAGAAGACAAAGATGATCCTTTTGATTATATTAGAAACATTAATAATCAAAGCTGGACAGATGCTTATAAAAACGAAAAAATAAAATGGGCAAGTGATTCAAGTATTAATCAATATGGCATAGTTAGAAATCCGGAATTAGGAACAGATTATTTAGATGCTTGGTTTTACAAATATTTTTTGTGGGGCGCATATCCCAATAATTCTAATAACGGAGGAAGAAAGTTTTTTTATAATAATACAATTAATCCGAATTATAATAATAATACTTTTCCACCTACTCCGAGTTTTGATAATACAAGTTATGTAAATAATCCATATAAAACAAATTCAAAATTAATGGGTTTACATTTAGATCCGAGCAATCCTTATAGCTCACGTATTTATCTTGGAATGAATAGTCAGCGGATGGAGATAACAAAAATAAATAGATACTATTCTACACCATCAGTAGATTCAGTATTGATGCAAAGTAAGTTATTAGCATGGCATGGAAAAGGTTTTAGGATAATAGATAATTTTGATAAAAATAAATTTACCAAAAATTATTTAATAGAATTATTGGATATAAATAGTATTAGAACTTACAAATTGAAAGGTTATAATTTCGATGAAAATACTCCAATTTCATGTGATTATTCTGAACAATCTTCTCCAATTGACTCTGGTTTTTATGATATAACTTTACTAAGGGTAGGTGATGAAAGTGGTTTTGAGCTCGATACGATTAATTTAGCAGCACCAATTTGTACAACTAAAGATTTGATTCTCTGTGTTCAGAATCGGAGAACTGATCCTCTTGCCAAAGATTCTTGGTTACGAAATTCTACGAAAGATTCATTAAGTAATGAATCACGTACTATAAGGCATTTTGAGCTTACTGACGATTCATTAGATGTATTTTCAAAAGAGAGGATTAATTTTCTTTCTCAAGCAGAATATGATGACAGATTAATTTCTAAGCCTAATCCGTATACAGGAGCAGAAAAAGAAAATTACGAGCATTTTGGTAACATGTATTGGGGAAAATTTGGAGCGAGAAAAATTGAATTTTGGTTAAATCATACTCTAAAAGAATATAGAACAAAAACATTACAGTCATTTTCAGAATTAGGTTCACAAGATCCTGAATTAAACGGATTATATTGGAGGAATAATTTATTTCATATTCCGCATTCTATTACATCATATTCATCAGATAATGAAGATAAATTGAAGTTAACATTGTATCTTCAGCCCGGAGAAGCTCGATTATTAAAATGTAAATTGATCTGTTTTACTCCCAAAAAAATTCCTATAAAATTAACATTCAAAAGTATTCCTAAACACCCGTTAGATCCGTCAGTTACGCCAATATCAGAAATTGAATTAGAAACTGATATTTTGGCACCATTAATTAATTTCCCAATAATGGCAGAGGTAATGAAACCTAATATTTACTATGAAATATTGTCTAATAGCCCATTATTTGATGTTAGCAGAGAAACCGTAATTAGAAACGATTCAACACAGCAAAACGGAGATACTTCGGTGATATATACTTTTAATACCCCTATAATAAGAAGTGGAGAAAAATTAAAAATGTTTTCAATTAAGCATACTGAAACAATTCCATTTCCTGTAAAACTATCATATTATACTACAAATACAGTAGATTCTTCGGTATATTTAAAAGACACAATAATTTATATTGGTGGAAATGATACATTACATAAAATGAAACAAGAATCAGCACCTATTGAGGAGCTTGCGCTAAGTAATCTGCAAACTATACCAAATCCGAGTGATAATGAATTTGAATTAATATTTAATTCAGCAATTAAGCAAGATTTAAAAATTTCAATTATAGACAATGCAGGTAGCAATAAATTAAATATTATTAACTATAGTGCAGCAATCGGAATAAATAAACTAAAAATCAATACAAATTCTCTCCCAACCGGCAATTATATATTATTAATAAAAAATAATTCTACTCAATATCATCATAAAATCAATGTGATTAGGTAAAAATATAGAATTTGATTGATAAAATTATAAAATAAGAGCAATTATTAAATTATATTGCTCTTTTTTAATACACAATCGAAACATATAAACTAATTAAGAATTGAGAATTATTAACAAAACTAAGTAATGACTATAATTTATTTTAAAATAATGGATTAATTGAGAATAATTCGTTATTTTTAAATAAATAAATTAAATAATTGTTTTTTTCATAAATCAAAAAAGGAGGACAAAATGTCCCAAAGGATTTTAAGAAGCACTTTAATAGTAATTTTATTTCTAAGTGCTTTAATTAGACCTGAGGAAGCACAGGCTAACGGCTTCAAATGCGAGGTTAATATTGTAGTCGATTTCGATGACAGAAAAGTATTTACTTCACCATTGCCGAGGAGCATTACAGGAGTTACTCACATGTTCCTCAAAAGCAATGTATCCGGTTATTATGACTTTTGCCAAATGTCAGAAACTACAGGAGAAGTATTAAAAATAATTAAAAATGTACCCGATGGCAACGTCTTATGGAGCAAATTCGAGTATATGCAGGACACTAATTATATTATTGGACCTGATAGAAACTTTAATATCCGTATTTATAATACTAATTCAGGTGAAAGCGAAATATTATCTTTGCCTGGAATATTTGTAAAATATTTAGCAGATGATAATACAGTAATTTATCGTAAGAACCCTAATGATACCAATAAGTATTATCCTTACAATTATTTTTATAAGTATGACTTGAAAACAAAATCTACTATTGCTAAATTCGATAAATTACTTAGAATAAATAGGTTAGGTGATAAAAGTTTTATTGCTACATTTTTAGATTTTCATACACAAGCATATTTTGGAGGCAATTATATGTATCTTAAAACTTTTGAACTTAAAGATGTAGGCTCTATTCAAGCTACTTTAAGGTATGATCATTATATTCAAGGTTACTTAATTGATGTACGAGATATGAGTTTAGTTCATACTTTTGTAGATACTTTAATTCAAGAAAGAAGAATAGCCGATCCATTCGATTCTAAAACATGGTATGCTAATACTTTTTTAGACACTCTTAATTACTATAGAGCAGGTTTTTCTGATGATGGCAGTAAAATCGCAATGGTACCATATAATCTCAAAAATACAATTGATATTTTCGATACTAAGACGCTTACTACTAAAAGAATGTATGTACCAACTAATATTTATATTTATGATCACTCATCAAATGAAGTTCCTATTTTATTTGATTCAACTGGTAATATTATTATTACAGAAGCTGAAGTTTCAAAAAATAACTATCTTGAAAGAAAGAATTTAATTTTTAATTTAAATTCAAACGAATATTGTATTTTAGATATTTCATTAAGTTCAAACGTAAAATATAAAAATACAAATTATTATTATAGTACTTCGTACTCTAAAAAGTATTATTTTAACTTTATTAATTCTTCATATATACCAAGCAATCACAGCTTGCAATTTAATATAAGTAATAATAAATTTAATATTATTAATAATACTAATAATTCCATAGATTTACTTGAAATATATGACTTAAAAAGTAATTTGATTTTAAGGAAAAAAGATAATATCCAAAATGTCATTGATTTTAATTATCCTTCCGGTGCATATTTTATAAAAGCTACTTTAAATGGTAATACAGAAACATATAAACTAATTAAGAATTAAGAATTATTGTGAAAATGCTTACGCATTTCTCTATTACATTGATTGGCTCTGATGCAAAGTTTTCTAGTAAATGAGGCTTGATTTGTAACTGGAGCAATTGTTTAGAGTAAGGAGTCAGGGGTTAGGATACTCCCCTTAATAAATGCCGTTCTCGGTCCTAACCTCTTGATAATTTCATCTGTGGTTACTTATGCTCAGTTATCTGGCCATTCTAAATACAGATTTGTAGCTCAAGAGCAAATATATGGGTTCGCCTGCTTATTATTATACGGCTTTTGTCCATAAAATTGCACGTCATTGTCCTTTATCACTTTCTTTTGACAAAAATATTCCCACCGTTATGTCTTTCTTTAGACAAAATAATATTCCAACTCATTACTTAATGAAAACATCTAAAATATACAAAAAAATATTCCCACCGCATTGCGCAATGAGAACATCTAAAGTGGAGCTATATCTTAGAAAAAATATACCAACAGAGAACAGAT
>CALLXS010000008.1 GCA_937875295.1 uncultured bacterium
GGTCCGGCAACAGCAGCACAGGCAGCGACAACGGAGACGGCAAAGGCACACCCAAACCGGCCGAGACCGGCAAACTGCCGAAAGAGACCAAAGGAGCACCGGTAAAACTGACGATGATGGTACAAAACCATCCGGTTCAGCCATTCCGGGAAGACTGGCTGGTGTGGAAGCTCCACGAGAAAAACGCCAACGTGGAATTGGATGTATCCGGCTACCAGGGGGACTGGTGGGATGCCATCGCTCTGATTGTTGCTTCCGGAGATATGCCGGATCTGATGTGGATGGTCAATCAGGATGCCATGAAATACGGGGAACAGGGAGCTGTGGTGGATCTGCTGGAGCATTTGGACGAAATGCCCAACCTGAGGGCATTCATGGAAAAGTATCCGGAAGAGACGCCTCCCTTATATTCTTCCGGCGGGAAACTGTACCTGCATCCTTCCCATGGCGCGTTTGGCGACTATAACTCCATGTGGTTGTATCGCAAGGATATCTTTGAAAAGAACCAACTGGATCTGCCCAAAAACTATGATGAGTTTTATGAAACCCTGCTGAAGCTGAAAGAGTGTTATCCGGAAAGTTATCCGCTATACGCCTCGGGTTTAGATATATTTAATACTCTCGGTATCAGTTATGGGGTGCAGCAGGTAATCTTTTATGATCCGTTTTCCCAATCGGTTAAATTCGGACCGGCGGAAGATAACTATAAACCGTTGCTGGAGTTTATCACAAAGGCTTACCGGGATCGTCTGATTCCATTGGAATTCGGAAACTTAAGCAATGAAAAGCTGGAGGAAATGCTATCGACGGATAAAACCTTTATCTATCGTGGATGGTTTGAAGAACATTTTGAAAAGTACAATGAAATCATGCGGGAAGACAATCCTGATTTCACATTGGCTTTTATGCCGCCGCCGGAAGGTCCCGCCGGTGCCTATAATGACTATAAAAGCCTGTTGCAGGAAGGGCTCGTTGTGACCACCACCTCCAGGCAAAAGGAAGCCGCATTGCAGTTTGTCGATTATCTGTTTACCGAGGAAGGAAAGGAAGCGGTAAGCTGGGGGGAGGAAGGTACGACGTTTGAGGTCGTAAACGGGAAAAAGCAATTCCTGCCTGCGGTATCTAACGGAGCGACGGCCGGTATAGAATTTGGCCTTAGGACTTCCGGCAACATGGCTTGGGTGGATACGGACGCCATGGAGGCTCTCATGACGGAAGAGACCGCGGCGATTTATCAGGAAGGGCTGAAATATGTAGCGCCTATGTCGATTTTACCTCCCTTGACAAAAGAGGAGGCAGAGTCCATAACCATCAAGCAGGAGGCCATAGGGAAATATGCCGATGAGACCATCAGCAAGATCGTTATCGGTCAGAATGCCATCGACGAATGGGACGCGTTCCGGGAAGAGCTGAAAAGACTCGGCCTCGATGACGTTCTGTCTGTCTACAATCATGCGGCAGAACGCAGGGAACAAAAACGGAAATAGAAATAGCATACCTTTCTTTACTTTTTAGATCATTTGTATAGAATCGAAGACGAAATCTGTATAGAATCGTATGACAATCTAAAGGATGGTCCATATCTTCACCGGAAACTATCCGTTATAATAATAAACGGTTCCAGCTATTATCATTTTGAAAGGAAGGGAAACCGGAATGAAAAAACTACTATCGCTTTTCTTGTTAGTCGCCACAGTGTGTGTCCTGAGTGTGAATGCTGCAGGAATAGACAATATGATTCATCCGCGCTGGGACGATGCGTCCGTCGTTGATTGTAATCTATACTTTATTTCCGGAAGTCGATCTGCCAATTTTTACGCAAAGATAACCGATTATAGCGGTACGACCAGAAACGTTACGACAGTAACTCTGTATCAAAGTTCTGGAAACGATCTGACTTACATGACAACCGCATGGCTTTCTGAAAGTGGTCAAAATCCGTTGAATTTACGTACTTTGATGATCAAACAATAGCTAATAATGTGGTAAGCTCACTGAAGAAGATAAAAATCGTCGATGGATATTTATACTTTTTCTCCGGATTACCGAATGCAGGTATAAATGACGGTACAACTTTAATGAAATATAACTGCGAAACAAATAATTTAACCACTGTCTGTTCAGATCCTCTTTGCTCGCATAATACGCCCGACTGTAAGTAATCGGACATAGATATGTTTTGCTTTTTCTTGCAGTAATGCTTGCATTAAATTCTATATTATGCCTATATATTACACAGATCAATGAAAATGAATTACCGCATGAAGCTGTTGATAAATTTTTCATATTATATTTTTCATCGCCGGAAACGATGACTTCTGAATATGATGCTCTGCAAGCTTATGAAAACGAGCAAAATGCACTTTGGTCAGAACAAATGAAGCTCGGTAACTATGATTTTAAGCCAAATTCTCTCCGAAATAAATACGCGCCGGAAGGATACAGCGACGCCGAGCTTTTTAATGAAATATTTAATCGAATTCACACAATTCAAGCTTATCCATCAGATATACAAAATGTAATTAACCGCGCAAACGCTAATCTTCGGGAATTCGATTCGTCAGAAATATCGCCGGATGCGTATACATATAAATATCAACTGCGAGTCATTGATATATATAAAAACACGCAGACGAATGTTAAGATGGGTCTTGAATATACACGCGGTTGGGACGATTATTTTACATATGACATTTTGAATATTTTCATCTTTGCTTCACTTATCATGATCGGTACGGTCGTCTTCGCTCAGGAAAAAAGCAGCGGCTTTTTACCGATTATTCGAGTTTCAAAGTATGGGCGAACAAAAACAGCGCTCGCCAAGATTATGGCTATGATGTTTATAACAACAGTGATTGTTTTACTTTTTACAGCCGAAACCTGGCTCATCTTCGGGTTGAGGCTAGGCTATTCAAGCCCATATAATGCCATACAGGTGTTCGACGAATTTGTGTTCTGCCCGTATGTTATTACTGTCGGACAATATTTCATTATTACAGTCGCTGTTAAACTGCTGACATTTATGCTCTTTTCCGGTATTATCATGACAATCAGTGTGTTCGTCTACAATTATGCCGTCATTTACATTTTCGGTCTTGGATTTTTCGGACTTAACTTTCTTTTTTACACGCTCAGATATATAAACGCCGAAAATTTATTGAAAAACCTTAACCTCGTCGCGACGGCGGCAGTCAACCCGCTGTTTGTTCGTTATCGATCAATAAATTTATTCGGTAACATACTTTCTGAGCTTCTTCGAAAGCATATATTTGTAATGACGGTTACGGTATTACTAACATTGTTTCCAGCTGTGTTTGCATATTTTGGAATGAATATATGTAAATTCTATAATAATAAATATAGGACTGATAGTATTTTTAAATGAAAAATTTAAAGATGCAAAAATTCCAGTTTATTCAAATGTTTTTGCAAAAGCCATAACAAATTCAAATGAAATTCGTAATGCACTTATTATGCAGTTAACTGAACCAGTAAAATGGACTCAATCAATAAAACAAATGGCTAATGATGGTATTTCATCTTATATTGAACTCGGTCCCGGAAAAGTATTGCAAGGTTTAGTAAAGCGAATAATTACAGAATCTGATGCTCCTAATCTAAAAATTAGTGGATATGATACAGCTGAAGATTTAAATAACATTTAATAAAATTTTTAAATTTGAAACATATAATAAAGTAATAAATATGAAAAAATTAGAAGGAAGAGTAGCAGCTGTCACCGGTGGTTGCAGAGGTATTGGAAAAGCAATAGTCGAGCGATTTCTAAATGAAGGTGCTACTGTATATGCCCTTGATTATGTATTACCAGAAAATGGTGCAGAATTTATTGAAGATAAAGAATTACAAAAAAATGTAAAATGTATTCAAGTAGATGTTACTAATTTTGATTCTGTAAATAAAGCTATTGACCAAATAGTAGCTGATACTAGCAGACTTGACATTTTAATTAATAATGCCGGTATTACTCGAGATACATTAGTTCTTAGAATGTCAGTTGATGATTGGGATGCTGTCATATCTACAAACCTAAAAGGTGCTTTCCTATGCTCAAAAGCTGCAGTAAAACCTATGATGCAGAATCGTTGGGGTAGAATTGTGAATATGGGGTCAATTGTCGGTATTATTGGAAATGCAGGGCAAACAAATTATTCTGCATCTAAAGCTGGACTAATAGGCTTAACTAAATCCCTAGCAAAAGAGTTTGCAGGTAGAAATATTTTAACAAATTTAGTAGCTCCGGGATTTGTCGAAACTCCTATGACTGAGCAACTTACTCCAGAACAAAAAGCAAAATATACAGACAATATTCCACTAAAGCGTGGTGCTACACCTCAGGATATAGCAAATGCTGTATTTTTCTTCTGTTCTCCTGATGCTGATTATATCACTGGTCAAGTGATTCAGGTTGATGGTGGATTAGCAATGTAAAACAATAATATATAATAATTTATTTTAAGATTTAATAAAGATTTAATAAAGAAAAAAATAAATTATAATTAAAAACGATATAAATAATTTATATAATATTTTTTTTAATAACAAAGAATATAATTAATTAATTTAATAACTAAATTAAAAGGTACAATAATGGCAGATTTAAAACAAAGAGTAAAAGAAGTAATTGTAAGAAAACTTGGTGTGGAAGAATCACAAGTAACAGATACTGCTAATTTTACTAAAGACTTAGGAGCTGATTCTCTTGATACTGTGGAATTAATCATGGAATTAGAGAATGAATTCAATATTTCTATAGACGAATCAGAAGCAGGTAATATCCAAACTGTAGCTGATGTAATTAAATATGTAGAAGCTAAACAAGCATAATTAGAGTTTTGAAATAATTTCTCTGCAGTGTAGATTAGATGCTAAAAATTTAACTCTCTGCAGAGGATAATTTAATTTTTTTAAAAAATTGAGATTGTTGCATATAAAAAATTGAAATAATATGCCAAAATATAATTTTCCTAAAATTGTAATTACCGGAATGGGTGCTGTAACCCCTATTGGTAATAATGTAAATGACTTCTGGGAAGGTCTAATTTCAGGTAAGAATGGTTGCGATTACTTTACCGGATTTGATTATAGTAATTTCGCGACAAAATTCGGGTTTGAAGTAAAGGACTATGACCCCTTAATCCATCTAACTAGAAAAGAAGTTCAGAGAATGGATAGGTTTACACAATTTGCAATGTCCGCAGCAATAATGTGTGTGGAAGATTCAGGCTTAGATTTAGCTAAAATCGAAAAAAATAGATGTGGCGTAATAGTTGGTTCCGGAATTGGAGGAATGGACACATACGAAAAGCAACATAAAATATTAATCGATAGAGCTGGCGATCCAAGCAGAATTTCTCCATTTTTTATACCAATGTTAATACTTGATATTGTGTCTGGTTACATTGCTATTCAATTTGGTTTTAAGGGTGTAAATTATGCCACTGTATCTGCATGCTCTACATCGACTCACGCTTTAGCAAATGCATTAATTCATTTGCAAAGAGGAGATGCTGATGTAATTTTAGCAGGTGGCACAGAAGCAGTACTTACTCCTATGGGAGTGGGCGGATTTAATGCTTTAAAAGCATTATCAACAAGAAATGATGACCCTAAAACAGCAAGCCGACCATTTGATAAAGATCGTGATGGTTTTGTAATGGGCGAAGGTGCAGGCGTTCTCATGCTTGAAACAGAGGAACATGCTCTAAACCGCGGTGCAAAAATCTATGCTGAAATAGCTGGATGTGGTCTCACAGACGATGCTTTCCATATTACACAACCAGCAGAAGGTGGTGAGGGAGCTGTGCGTTCTATGAAATTAGCTATTGAAGATGCCGGATTGACTATAAATGATATTCAATATATTAATTCTCATGGCACTTCCACTTATTATAATGATAAAAATGAGACAGCAGCAATTAGAACTTTATTTGGTGATTTAGCTGATGGATTAAATATAAATTCAACTAAATCGATGACTGGTCACTTATTAGGTGCTACTGGTGCAATTGAAGCAATTGCTACTTGCAAGACTATTGAAACAGGCATAATTCCTCCTACAATAAATTACCAAAATCCAGACCCAGAATGTGATTTGAATTACACACCAAATGTAAAGGTAGAAAGAGAAGTTACAGGTGCAATTAGTAATTCATTCGGCTTTGGAGGACATAATGCCACATTATGTTTTAAAGCATATAAATAAATATTTCTAATAATACAAGATAAATGTAATTGAAAGATTTTTTAGAAAATATTTATAGTGGATTGATTCAATATACGGGGCTGAAAAATATCAGCCCCCTTAAAAGGCATACCCAACTTAAACATCCAAATATTAATTCATTTCCAAAAATTGGATTTCTTACTCCTGAATTAAAAGCAAAGTTAGAAGAAATCTTAAAGGTGAAAATCCACAATGTAGAATATTTCGAGCAAGCATTGACTCATCGCTCTTATTTGCATGTATATGCAAAAATTAAGATTTTTTCAAATGAAAGATTGGAATTTTTTGGAGATGCTATTTTAGGTATGATTGTAGCAGAGTATTTATTTACTGTTCATACTGAAATCCCCGAAGGCGATTTGACAAAATTACGTGCTAGATTAGTAAATAAAAATATCTTGGCTGCTGTAGGAAAGCAGCTTAGATTAGACCATTTTATGCAAATGAGTTATGGTGCTGCTCGCACATTAATTAATGGAAGCGATTCAATCTTAGCTGATGCTATCGAAGCCTTAATTGCTGCTATTTATATTGATTCAGGGATGGATACTGCTCGAGATTTCATTATAGCTACTCTTTTACCAATTCTATTGCAGTATGAAAAAAATGAAGATGCCAATTATAAAAGTATCTTATTAGAAACTGTGCAAGCAAAAGGTGCCGAGCACCCAATATATCAATTATTAAAAGAAGAAGGTCCTGACCATAAAAAGGAATTCCAAGTAACCGTTAGTGTAAATGGAAAAGTACTTGCTATTGGAAATGGCAAAAGTAAAAAATCCGCAGAACAAAATGCTGCAAAATTAGCCCTCCCTAAAGCTAAAATAATGTTTAGCTAAATCTCATATAATATTTCATTGAAGTAGTCTAAAAGCAAATTGCATAAGTAATTTTGAATATAATTTATTTATGTAAATTCTAAGTTTAAAAAAATTTTATTTTACTTTTTAAAAAAAAATCCGATAATTTAAAAATCCTTATTAAATAAAATTTTAAACATCGGAGTATTTTAATATGTTAAGTTGGAACAAGCTTAAAATTGCACCAAAACTATTAATAATTAACTTTTTTATAGTTTTAATAGTATTATTATTCATTTTTTGGTCTAATAATAACAAAATGTCAGTAGCACTTGAAGAAAAATTTCAATCTGATTGCAAAAGAAATGTCGAATTAATTGATATGCAAATGCAGATTTTGACTGATAGAGCTATTTCATATGTAAATGTTTTTTCAAAGCAAAATAATGCAAGATCACTTTTTTTGACAAAAGATAGAAATGCAATTATAAATTGGGCGAAATCTCTGCAAACTGAATATAATTTAGAAATGTGTACTATTTCTGATGAAAAAGGAGTAGTAATTTATCGTACACATGAACCGAATAAATTTGGTGATGAAGTTGCTAAAAATGAAGATTTTAGTGGAGCTCTTAATGGGAAAATTACATCTGGAATCATTGTGGGAAACGCTGTTCCTCTTGCTGCCCGAGCTGCAGCACCAATTTTTGATGACAATGGTAAAATTATTGGTATAATCTCAAGTGGTTTTCGCTTAGATAAATCTGACTTGCTTGATAAATATAAAGAAAGCTATGATGCAGATTTCACAATATTTAAAGGTGATACAAGGATAAGTACCACAATTCAGGAAAATGGAAAAAGAGCAGTAGGTACTAAAGTTAATCCGGAAATAGCAAATATAGTTTTAAAAGAAGGAAAACCTTATAGCGGTCAAGCAAATATACTCGGACAAGATATTATTGTTTTTTATCAGCCTTTAAAATCTGGTGATCAAAAAATTATAGGAATGACCTTTACTGGAATTCCAATGAAGCAAATTTCAGATATTAAATCAAGTATTATCAGTACAGGCATAATTGTGAGTATTTTAGGTTTAATTATTAATTGTTTATTACTATTTTTTGTAATTAAGAAATTAATTGTAAAACCTATTAATATAGCAATTAATGCAGCAGATTCAATAGCTGTGGGCGAATTTAAAGAAATTAATTATGATAAAAAAGACGAATTTAATAATTTAGCAGTTGCTTTTACAGATATGCAAGATAAAATTAAATCAGTTATTTCAGATATCAATACAATGTCAGCTGAGCATGATAAAGGTGATATTGACGTAATTATTGATACTAATAAATATCCAAATGCTTATCACGATTTGACCGTAGGTATTAATAACATGGTACAAGGTCATATTAATGTAAAGAAAAAAGCAATGGCTTGCGTAAAAGAATTTGGTGAAGGTAATTTCGATGCTCCAATCGAAAAATTCCCGGGTAAAAAAGCATTTATAAATGATATAATAGAGCAAGTAAGAACCAATTTAAAAACTGTAATTTCGGAAACAAATGGTCTTATTCACGCCGTAACTGAGGGTAAAATGCAATCAAGAGCTAATGCAGAGGCTGTAAAAGGTGATTTCCAGAGCATTTTGACAGGAACTAATAATATGCTTGATTTGATCGGAAATTCTTTATACGAATTGCTTAGTATATTAGATAGATT
Source organism: uncultured bacterium (assembly GCA_937875295.1). GTDB lineage: Bacteria > Bacteroidota > Ignavibacteria > Kapaibacteriales > UBA2268 > CALLXS01. The sequence continues at coordinate 8,770 of CALLXS010000008.1, forward strand.
AGTTGAAGGTGATTTAACAGCAAGGATGGTAAATGAATACCAAGGTGATTTTGAAGGATTAAAACAAAATTTGAACAAAACATTAGATTCTCTTCCATTAGCAGAAATCAAGAAAGTAATGGAAGCTATGGCAGAAGGTGATTTAACAGTTTCAATGACTCAAGACTATAAAGGTGATAATCTTACAATAAAAGAAGCAGTGAATAAATCGTTAGCTTCGTTAAATGAAATTCTTGGTAATGTAAAATCTACAGTAGATGAAGTTACTCATGCATCTATGCAAGTATCAGACACTAGCACTGCTTTATCTCAAGGAGCAACAGAGCAAGCAGCATCTTTAGAAGAAATCACATCTTCGATGAATGAAATAGGTTCTCAAACTCGCTTAAATGCAGAAAATTCTAATATGGCAAATACTTTAGCTATCGGAGCTCGAGATGCAGCCGAAAGAGGAAATTCAGAAATGCACGATTTAGAATCAGCAATGAATGAAATTAATGTATCTTCAAGTAATATTTCAAAAATTATAAAAGTAATTGATGATATTGCATTCCAAACAAATCTTTTAGCACTTAATGCAGCAGTCGAAGCAGCAAGAGCTGGCAGACACGGTAAAGGTTTTGCAGTAGTAGCAGAAGAAGTACGTAGTTTGGCAGCAAGAAGTGCATCAGCCGCTAAAGAAACATCAGAAATGATTGAGCATAGTATTAAAACAGTTGATAAAGGTAATGATTTAGTTAAGAAAACAAGTACAGCTTTAGGCGAAATTCAAGGTGGAGCAGTAAAAGTAGCAGATATAATTGGCGAAATAACTACATCATCAAATGAACAAGCACAAGGCATAGCTCAAATCAATGAAGGCTTAACACAAATTGACCGAGTAACTCAAACTAACACAGCAAGTGCAGAAGAATCAGCATCAGCAGCTGAGGAATTATCAGGTCAAGCAAATAATTTAAGAGAATTAATAGACCAATTCAAATTGACTAATTCTACTGGTTCTTCAAGAAATTCATCAAGAGTTTCAAGCGGTAGCAGAGGTAGAAGTTTACCTAGCAAAAGAACCCCACTTAAAGAATCAGATTTCCACGATTTAGTTGATTTTTCAGCTCCTTCAGAAAAACGCAATTTAAATCCTAAAGATGTGATTAAATTAGATGAAGATGACTTTGATAGATATTAATATTTAGATAAATATTAACAATTGGAGTGAATTATTTATTATAATTCACTCCTTTTTTTACTTAAAATTGCTATTTTTGCATAATTATTAAGTTATTATTATAATTTCAAATGAATATATTCCAAAACATAATAGAAGATTATCAAAATGAGAATTTTGATACTTTGCTCGATTTGCCTAATATAAGAATTGAAAGAATAGTGTCAAATGGACAATCTTCGGAGAATAATTTCTGGTATGATCAAGATGAAAATGAATGGATACTCCTTATTAAAGGAGATGCAGAGCTTGAATATAAAACAGGTGAAATAATTCAATTAGAAAAAGGTGATTATGTATTTATTCCAAAAAACAAAATGCATAGGGTAAATTATACATCTAGCGAAGAAACCACAATTTGGCTTGCTATTTTCTTTAAATAATAAATAAACAATGATGAAAATAAACAAAAAGAAAAGTATATTATTATGGGTTATTGCCTTTATTTTAATGGCAATAGTTGCAATATATCAAAGAGTTTCTGGACCTACTAATCCAATAAGAGGCTCTATAAATTACGAGAATACGGAATTAAGATATAAATTCCTTCGAAGTAATAATACTGGCGAAGACGCTAAAATTTACATAATATCCTCGAACAAAGAAATAAATGCTTTTGCTGAATATAAGAGATTTAAGAGTTATGATTCAATTTCTACACTACAGCTCACTCGTTCGGGGGATTCTCTTTTGTTTTTTGTACCGAGCCAAGCTCCTGCAGGCAAAGTACAATATCACATTTATTTACAAACAAATAATATTAGCAAAAAGCAATATATTACTGAAGATCCTGTGTTAATTAGATTTAAGGGAGCTGTCCCTGATTGGATTTTAATTATTCATGTCGTTTTAATGTTTGGTGCTATGTTACTCGCAGCACGAACTTTTTTTGAAGCATTATACAAAGGAGATAAAGCTTATATTTTAACTATTTATACATGTATTTTCCTTGCATTAGGTGGCATTTTGCTTGGTCCAATTGTACAAAAATATGCTTTCGGAGCTTATTGGACTGGGTGGCCATTTGGAACTGATTTAACTGATAATAAAACCATTGTTTCGCTTTTATTTTGGCTTTTTGCCTTATATAAATTTAAGAAAAATAGAACTGATTTCAAATGGATCATTATCGCATTTATTCTAATGATGGTAGTATATCTAATTCCGCATAGTATGCTTGGCTCCGAGCTGGATTATACAAAACAATAGAAGATGATTTGATTACTAGGATTAGATTGAAGTTGTAATCTTTGATTTTATATTTTGATTTGAAATAAGATCTTTTAATTTAATTACTTTTATATATAGAAGTGCTATAATTAAATTATAAAAGTATAAAACTCTTTTATACTCTTTCGATCTTAATTATTCCTTGAATTTTATTAACATCATCAAGTAAATTTTCATATTGAGGCATTGATTCTATAGATAATTTCACAGTTCCAATGAATTGGTTGTTGTCAGTATTAAATTGCATTGCTTTGATATTGATTTTATCATATTTTGAAATCACATTTACCGATTCAGAAATTATACTATCCATATTTTGAGCAATTATTTTAAGTACGACATTATATTCATTGATACCTAGCTTTTGCCAACTCAAATTAATAATATTTTCTTTAGGAGGATTTATAAAGTCCTTTACATTTGGGCAAGAGCGTCGATGAATATTCATTTTGTCTCCACTGATATATTCCCCGATAATTCTATCGCCCGGAATTGGATTGCAGCATTCCATAAGAATTGCATTCTTTTTGTTTAAAAGACTTAACATGCTTTCATTGTTCTTAAACAAATCTAATTTAAAATCGCGATTATCAATATATATGTTTTTTTCTAAACTCAATTTTTGTAATAAATAACTATCAATATAATTAATATCAATGCTATTATTTCCGAGATTTACAAAAAATTCATTTTGATTATCTAATTTCATATCCTTAACTAAATACTGGAATTCAGTCTCGGAAAGCTGAGTTTTAAAATCTTTTTGTAAATTGACCCATTTATCATACCCTATTTTCAAATATTTCCTTTCCACTTGGTTGAAATAGTTTCGAAGTGCATATTTTGCTTTATCAGATTTTACTAATTTAAACCACTGTTTTTTTGGTATTGAATCTTTAGAATTCAAAATTTCAATTTGGTCACCATTTTTCAGGATATAATCAAGTGGTACAATTCTTCCATTTACTTTAGCTCCAACGCAGGAGTTGCCTAATTCGGTGTGAATTAAATAAGCAAAATCCAGAGCAGTGGAATTACTTGGTAAAGATTTGCTTTCTAATGTATGGGTAAGGACAGTTACATTATTTATATTCAAAGATGCAGTAGATAGATTTTTTTGTTTTATTTGCTCATAATCATGATTTTCAAAAATAGATCTCACAGAATCAATCCATTCTTCGTAATTCTCTTGTTCCAGTATTGAGTCATCAGAGACATTACCTGGTTTATATTTAAAATGCGCAGCGAGACCATTCTCGGCATAATAGTGCATTTGGGCAGTGCGTATTTGCACTTCCACAGGTGTATTCATCATTCCAATTACAGCAACATGAATTGATTGATAACCGTTATCTTTTGGTTCAGCTACATAATCTTTCAATGAGCCTGTTATCAAAGGATAAACCTGTTTTACTACATCAAGGGCAGTATAGCAATATTCAATATTATCATTATCAATTATTATCCTTACAGCAAAGAGATCGTAAAGTTCGTCCATTGGTTTATTTCTGAGAACTTCTTTCATTGCAATTGAGTATATATGCTTAGGTCTACCTACTATTTCAAATTTAATATTATTTTTAGCAAATATTTGATTATTATCAAGAGTATCTTTTAGAGGCTTAATAAATTCATCAATAAATATAATTCTATCATCGCTTTTGATTTGAAGTTTATCGATAATTTCATTATACTTCTTTGGATTAAGTACTTTAAAAGCTAAATCTTCTAATTCCCATTTAAAATTTCCTAATCCAAATCTATTTGCAAAAGGAGCATAAATATCCATCGTTTCTTGAGCTAACTTTTTCTGCGCTTCAAGAGGCAGGAATTCAATTGTACGCATATTATGCAATCTATCGGCGAGAGCAATAATAATAATTCTAATATCATTGAACCAAGAAATAATAATTTTCCTATAACTATCTGGGTCTTTAATTCCATACTTAGTAAAAGATTGAATTTGCCGAATTCCTTCTATGATTTTTGCTAATTCTGGGCCAAATTCTAATTTAATATCTGCCAAATTATAATCTGAATTATCGCATACATCGTGTAGCAGAGCCGCTGCTACTGAAATATCGTCAAGTGGAATTTCATTAACAATTATCCTTGCTACTTCAAAAGAATGCGTATAATATGGCAATCCGGATTTTCTATTTTGGTTACGATGAGCTGCTATCGCCCAATTAAAAGCTTTGTTAATTAACTCTTCATTATAATTCTTTAATTTTTGAGATAATTCATAATGCAAAAATTGTAAATCTTTACGGTGATTTTCTCCAACCCTAAAGTTTTTCCATTTCTTTGATTTATCTATTATTGAAAACATAAATTATAGAATGATATTATTAATTAATCTTATTAAATATTGGTAGAATTTACAATTTCTTTAAGTTTTTTTGTTAACTTGGAATAAACTAAGTTATATGATTTTGTAATTAGATCTTTGTATAGTAATTCATATTTTGATTCTTCGGTAATAATAGAGATCCAATGCTTCTTGCTCATGTGATAGCCTGTCGAGATAAACTCATATTTATCAATTAATTCGAGAGATTCATCAGGATCGCATTTAATTACAATACTAATTGGGAAATCATCTAATGCAGTCATTAAAAACATTTTCCCAGCTATTTTATATACAGCTGTAAATTCATTAAATGGAAAGTCTAAATATGCCCCTTTTAATGATAAACAAAAATCATTTATTTCATCGAAGTTCATATCATTTACTATTTGAGTATTTTCTCAATTTTAAAAAAACAGCCGAAAGATAAAAAAATCATTTCGGCTTAATGTTGTTTAGCTGTTTGAATTAAGTTATTCAACATTTACGATTTTTATCTGAAATTAAAATTATAAGTAACTTTATCTATATTAACTTCTACATTATTATCTATTACTTTGCCCTGTTTATCAAGCATATTACATACTAAGACATCAATAGGTTTGTTTTTAGAAATAATATAATTAAAACTTAAAATAGCATTTGGGTGATCATAAGAAATCACTTGAATAAAATTCAAATCTTTCATTGTTTTATGATGAAATCCATAATTTGCAAATTGTTTAAATTCAATATTTTTTCGCTCAGCAATTGTCTCAAATTTGCTCACTACGATCATTTTAAATAATGTTTCACAGAGAGTATAGTAATCGTCATTTTCATCGAGCATATTCCATTTAATATCAGTCTTTTGAAATATTGGTATCATTTCAGAAAGTACAGATTTAAATAATAGCATTGCTTCGGTAGATTCTATTTCATAATTTTTTGTGTCAGCTAATTTTTCTAATCCATCCATTTTTTATTTCCAATTTACTTTGAATAATCAATTCGATTTTTGATTAACTATTCTTATATTTTTATAATAATTTATATTTTGGAGTGTAAACGTGATTTATGCTCAAATATTTTGACAACTGATTTATTAATCTAAAAATCAATTATATTTAATAGATGGATTATATCCTATTTCATTTATCTTTTTTGATTGCAAAGAATGAATATCCATTAAATAGATTTCATGTTTCTGATTTTCATTGTTAATGCAAGTATAGACTATTTTATTTGTGCCTGCTCTATTTATCGATAAAGAAAACACATCATCTGGGAGTAGTTTTGATATTTCTTTAGTGTTTCTATTATACATATAAATTGTTTCAGCATAATCATCATCTTGCACTTTTTCAAGCAAAGACTTATGTCCACATTGAAATACAATATTGACTTCATTATCGAAAAAGAAAAATCGAGTAGCACTTGATAAATAATAATCTTCGCCTATTAATTCTAAAATAGGAATAGTTTCTACGATATTGCCATTTACATCATATTTAATAATACTTTCATTATTAGAAGCAAATACATATTTAGAATCTTCAGAAAAAATAGGAGTCATAATACTTTCTTTGTTAGGTGATGGGAACAATTTATATCCGGTTAAATCAGAATTAATTATTCCTATTTGCCAATTATCATTAATAAAGACATTGAATGCAATTTTCTGATTATCAGGAGACCATGCTGCATAATAATAATTATTATTATTTATGCCAAATGACTTTTCCTCTTTAGTTTCTAAATTGATTAAAGCAATATATCTTTCGCTTTTTGCACTGTATTCATGAGGAATGCGTGTGATTGTAATAAATTTACCATTAGGAGATAACTCAGGGTCGTAAGCACTTTCAATCAAATATTCGCCTAATGAATCTGATTTCACCATTACTTTATTAATTTCCAATTCATATGCAATATTATAATAATCAATAGGTTTTTGTACTTCAGGGGTTTGATTATTTTTTTGTGCTAAATCATCATTTGGTTTTGAATTACAAGCAATTGCCATAATAGACAATGTTATAAAAGCAATAATTTTAAATATATTCATTTCACCTTCCAATCAAATATTTTATAAATTTAATTAATAGCAAATATTATTTAGTAATTAGAAATTACAGTTATTTCTATAAGGTAACCCTAATATTTTTCAACCCACAGGTGAAATCTGTGGGTTGAAGTAAAATTTATTATTTATTAGTATTATTCCTATTATTTGGACGTTTTTTATTTTGAGAATTATTATTTTTTTGATTTTGTTTATTTTTTAAATCTTTTAAATCTTTATATGATGCCCCTGGAGGAAGTTTCTTTTGCATTTCTGCCAAATTTTGAGCTTCTTTCATTTTTTTCTGCATCCAAGATTCCTTTTTAGGTGCTTTTTTCAAATCTTCAAGTGTCAATTTTGATTTTGAAAAATTCTCTATAAAATATTGCTGACCGATTGATAATAAATTAAATACAAAATAATATAAGTTTAAGCCTGCTGGCAAATATGCAAACATAATTGTAAACATAATTGGCATCATATAGACCATTGCTTTTTGGCGTGGGTCAGTTAAACTTTGCTTTTGTTGCAAGAACATTGTCACACCCATAGCTAAGGCTAATCCTGAAATATGCTTTAATCCCAATAAAGAGAAAGGTAATTTAAAAAGTACATCCGGTTGAGATAAATCAGTAATCCACAAGCCAAAATATGTTTGTCTAAGGTCAATTACATTGCTTAATACAGCCCAAAGTGCATATAAAATTGGAAGTTGGAATAATAGAGGCAAGCAACCTCCAGCTGGATTAATACCGTAATCGCCGTAAATACGCATAGTTTCTTGCTGTTGCTTCATCTGGTCATCTTTATATCTTTCACGCATTTTGTTCAGTTCTGGGTTAATGAGTTTCATTTTCTGAACTGATTGCATTTGCTTAATAGATAATGGATAAAGCAAAAGTTTCATTACAAAAGAAAATAAGATGATAGCTATACCATAATTCCCAACTAAATTATAAATCATTTTGAAGAAAGGTAGCATAAAGTATTCTCCAATTGGACGAATAATTTTCCATCCTAAATTAATTAATCCTTCTATGCCATTCTCTTCACATAAATCATAATCAAGAGGTCCGATATAAACTCTAAAATTATCTGTCTGCACACCGCCATAATATGGTATTTTCACAGATAAATCATATTTTTCTATTTTACCTTCGTCATTAGTATTATAAAATTTCCCACTAGCAGTCGCACTTGCTTTAGTTTGTCTAAATGGTTGAGGTATAATAGCAGTCGCGAAGTATTTGATTTTAATTGCAGCATAATCTAAAGTACCAATTGAAGAGACTGGCTCTACGTCTGTACTATTTGCATTTAGAGTACTTGTTTCTTCATTTGATACAAGGACAGCTTCGGCAGCATCACTTTCGCCAACGGAATTCACTTCTTGATAAGTTAGCCCATTTTTCCAATCTAAATTATAATTTTTTAGTCGTAGGAATGAGTCCATATTTTTCATTTGGACACCGGCATTTAAATAATATTTACCATTATAGAAAGTATAGCTTCGGATTATTTGAGAATTATCATTTAGAGTTAAAGTAGCATTTATTACTATAGAATCGTTATTGCTAAGTTTAATATTATTATTACCATTAGTATTGAATTGGAATTTCAAATTTCTAGTATCGATAATATCGTCTGCCACACCTCTGCCGGTTATACTTAATCCAAGTACGCCCTTTTTATCTGCGATTAATTGAGTAGGTACTTTATCCCATTTATTATATTTTTTTAATGTCCATTTGCGAATTGCTGCACCATTAGAACTTATAATAGCAGTATATAAATCAGTCTCGATTGTAATAAAATCTTCAGTTTGATTTGAGAATTTAGAAAAGTCCTCTCCAAATTTACGAATTGCTATTGAAGAATCACTTTCTTTAATAACTTCTTTAAATGTATTAGCTGTATCTTTTTTCTCTTGAAGTGTTTGCTTATTATTTGTTTGATTGATTTCTGGTGGCCTATAATTAAATGAATTATAAACCATATAACCAACAAATATTAGCGTGATTAATACTAGTCCAAGTAAATTCTTTTTATCCATATTTTTTATATATTACTTTCTATTTTTCTTTATTAACTTTTCAGGTACATAGTCAAATCCACCTTCGTGAAGTGGATTACATTTTAAAATTCTTATTACGCTTAGTCTTATGCCGTTGAAAATTCCGTGTCTTTGCAATGCTTCAATAGCATAATTAGAGCAAGTAGGATAAAACCTGCAGGTATTAGGAAATGCAGGAGATATAAATCTTTGATATAATTTTATTAAAAATATTATTATTTTCATTATCAATATAATATTTAGTTCAAAGAATTCTTGCTTATTTAATAAATTTTCTTTATTTAAAATGTTGCAATTTTGATCTTGAGCTTTCTAAAAGCATTTCAATATTTGATTTTACTTCAATTAACTTCAAATTTTGAGGTTTTTCGAATGGTTTATTCCAAAAAACAATCAAATAATTAATATAAGGAGCTAAATCTGCGAAGTTATCATTTTTAATAAATATTTCTCTTAGAGATGCTCGAATTAATCGCTTAGCTCTATTTCTGCTAACTGCCTTTTTAATGTACCTTTTCTTAACAATTGCTGCATATAATATTTCATTTCCAGAATGAAGTTGCGAAGTAAAAGAAATATATATTGTAGCATTTTGATTTGAAATTTTCTTTGATTTCATGAAAATATTTTTAAATAGCTTTTGCCCTTTAATAGGCTTTAAGTGAAATTTAATATTTTCATTCATTTTAATAAGTTGATTTAAAAAATGTAATCTTCGAAAATTTGCTAAACAAGAAACTTCTGTCGTTCGCAATTAAATTAAAAAATACGAACAAACAGAAGTTTATATTATCAATAGATTCATCAGCAAAACTTAAGAACAGTTTGCTTGATTAATATTTCTTGCGTTCATCGCTTACAGATATTTTATATCTGCCCTTAGCGCGACGTGATGCTAATACTTTACGACCATTTTTGGTTGCCATTCTCTCTCTAAATCCATGCTTATGCAATCTTTTGCGTCTGCTAGGCTGAAAAGTTCTTTTCATTTTTTATCAAGTCCTTTATTTATTATATTATTATTTATTTTGCTTTTGAAATAAAGTAAGTTCCATAATTATTATTCTTAAATTAGAAAGGTAAAATTATGGAACTACAAATATACGAAAATTTATTCTAAAAATATATACAAAAAATAATTACATATTTATTTTTTTAGTAAATTTGGTACATTTCATTATTTACAATATTTATCTAAAAATTTGAAAAATTCAGTATCCCAAATAATAAATTCTTGAGGTTTTGCTACGAAATGCGTTTCGTCAGGAAATACCAATAATTTAGACGGTATGCCTTTTACTTGTGCTGCTGTATAAGCCTCTATACTTTGTGTATATGGTACGCGGAAGTCTCTTTCACCTGTGAAAATTAAAATAGGAGTCTTCCAATTATCAACGAATTTATGAGGTGAATTTTTTTGATAAAATTCTTTGTTTTTTGCTTCCCAATAAGGTCCGCCATATTCCCAATTTGGAAACCATAATTCTTCGGTTGCACCATACATACTTTCTAAATTAAATACTCCGCAATGAGATACAAATGCTTTGAATCTATCATTTGAATTTCCTTCCATCCAAAAGGCTGCATATCCTCCTGCACTTGCTCCAGCTGCACAAAGTGCATCTTTATTTATATATGGTTCTTTTGCCATATCGTCAGTACAATCTAAAATATCTTCCATAGGATGACCACCCCAATCGCCTGTAATATCATTATTCCAGCTTTGACCGAAACCAGGTACTCCGCGGCGATTTGGCAACATAATTACATACCCATGAGATGCCATTAAATAATAATTCCATCTAAAGTGAAAACTTTGCGAAAGCATACTCTGAGGACCACCTTGCAAATATGACATCATTGGATATTTTTTGTTTTTGTCAAAATTTGGTGGATACACTATCCAGCACATTATATCTTTTCCATCACGGGATTTTACCCATCTTCGAGCTACTTTAATATTAGCGTAAGTTGACATTAAATCATCATTAATTTTGGTAATTTTAGTTACTTTGCTACTTGCCAAGTCCATTTTATAATAATTAACCGGTTCGCTAATACTTTCACGACCATACACTAAAAATTTACCGTCAGGGGTAATACTCAATCCTTTATCATGATTATACCAACCATTAGTTACATATTGCCAATTTCCATTTGTAATATCAATTTTATGAATTTGCACTGAGCCTGTATCTTCAGCAGAAAAATACATAAATTTAGAATCAGGTGACCAAATTTTCTCTCCTACCCATTGGTCAATTTTACCTGAAATATCATTGAATTTGTCTGATTTTATATCATATAGCATAAGTCTGCGTTTATCAGATTCAAAGCCATCGTTTGCCATACTTACAAACGCTATATATTTGCCATCTGGAGAATATAATGGGTCTAAATCGTAGCCTTTATTAGAAGCAGAAATATTACGAGCTGTTTTGCTTTCAAGATTATACACATAAATATCAGTATTTGTGTGAGTTATAAAATCTAATCCTTTTACTTTACGACCTACATAAGCTATTTCTTTAGAATCAGGAGACCAAGAAATTTGTTCGCTACCACCCCAAGGCTTAGTTGGTACATCAAAAGGTTCATTAATATTAATATCAACTGGGTTTCCACCCTTAGATGAAATATAAAATAGATGCGAAGCAAATTCATCATTCCAAGCATCCCAGTGACGAATTGGTAGTTCTGTAAATATCCTAACATCTGCTTTAGAGTAATCGGGATATTCATCGGCAGTAGTTTTAAACATCTTCACATCAGAGCTAAAAGAAATATATTTTCCATCTGGAGACCAAGAAATATTAGATGCACCGTTTTCAATAGTTGTGATTTGTATAACGTTCTTACCATTTATATCCATTGTAAAGACTTGGTATGAGCCATTTCTATCGGAAACGAATGCAATCAATTTCCCGTCTGGAGACCAGCGAGCTTCTACGTTAGATTTCTGATCTTTTGTGAGTTGTTTTATTGTTTTGCCGTCAGTAGAAGCTAAGAATATATCTTTTTGAAATCTATTTTCGCTCAAAACAGTTGTCGATTGATTAAAAAGTATCCATTTTCCATCTGGAGAAAGCTGCATATCGCTTAATCTTTTTAATTTCATCAGTTCGGTAGTTGTAAATATTTTTTTCCCTTTTTCCTCAGATAAATTCCAAGAATTAATATTTGTATTAGTTAATTTTTCGCTTTGAGCTGAATGCATAACTTGAGAACAAAATACACACATTAAAGCAAATAATAGATTTTTTGTGATTTTTTTCATGATTAAATATTTAAGTAATTTTATTAATTTATTTTTCAGACTGATTTACAAAATTAACAAAAAAAAGTAAATTTTTGATATTAGAATTACTAAAAGTATATAAAAAAAGTAATATAAAGTATTTTATTAAACTTTTTAGAATTTGAAACGTCTAATATTTTAGAAAGTACTGATTGGTATTTTGTATAAAATTAAAGGAACTTATGAATATTAATAATATTAAATCTAAATTAATCATCGGTGGAATTACATTATTTATCGGTATTGGAGCTTTTTCTCAGTTAAATAGTGATAATTTTTCTTATGACACTAATAAAGCTGACAAATTATATAAAAAATATTGTTCAAAGTGCCATAAAAACAGCGGAGATGGTATAAAAAGAGTATATCCTCCTATTAAAAATGCTGATTATATTAAAAATGCTGGTAAAGATGAATTACTCCGTGGTATGCTATTCGGAAGAAGTGGAAGTGTGGTTGTAAATGGTGTGAAATATAATGGGGTGATGACTACGGAAGTTGATAAATCACTTAATGACGAAGATATAGCTTTAATTCTGCAACATATCTATATTAAATATAATAATATTAATATAAATGTAAATGCAAATGATGTAAAAAAAGCTAGAAAAGCTGGGAAATTACCTCCTCATAAATAATCACAAATAAATTAAATAACTTTTAAGAGAAAAGTCCAATTATTTTTAAATAATAATCGGACTTTCTTTTTAATTTGAAATTAGTTTTTATTGCTTAGAATAGAACATATTTAAAACCAAATATCACTGAAAAATTCTTTGGATCTTTATATGGATTAATACTATTATAAATATCTGCTCCATCAGTAATTTTAGTAACACCAAAATTTACTCTTCCATCGACATACATTCTATTTTGAATTTTTCTCTCGTAACCAAGAGTAAAGCCAAAATCTAATAAATTGAAATCTGGTTTAAAGGAGTTTAAACCTTGTGTCTGAGTCATCGTAACATTGCTACCAATGTTAATTCCAAAATATGGACCAATAAACACACCATTATTCCCAATTATAACTTTTGCTAAAACTGGTATTTCAATATAAGTTAATTTAGTATTAATATCTACAGTAGTGTTTAACACATTGATATCAAGACTTCTTGAGCCTCCCTTGCTTACATATAACAATTCTGGTTGAATTGCAAACATATCAGCTAGTTTAAATTCGAGACTTGCACCAATTCCATAAGAAAACGTCAAGCCTTGATTAGTCTCGTCAGTAATTGTACTAGTACCTAATAATGCTTTTGCTCCAAATTCTACTTCTTGTGCATTTGTATTAAGTGAAGTAGAAAATAGTGAAATTGTTGTAATGACAGCCATTAATAAAAGCTTTTTCATTTTTATTCCTTTCTTTTTTATGATTTTTATAATTTAATTATTACTCTTTTTATTATAATCCTAATTAACGAAAGAAAGATTATTTAATTTCATAAAATTATAAATTTAATATTATCTTGATTATTGTTTTAGATTCTATTAATTTTGTGAATTATAAATTTCTATTTATGGATTAGACATTATGGAATCCAATACAAATTCACAAAATATCAATCAAAAATTTTACTATTATAATTTCCCTAAAATAATGGGAATTATGAATGCTACTCCTGATTCTTTTTCAGATAATGGTAAATATTTTAATATAGATGAAGCAATTAAGCATTGCATGGAAATGATTAGCGATGGAGCTGATATAATTGATATAGGAGGAGAAAGCACTCGACCTGGTTCAAATAGTATATCTGCGGAAGAAGAAATAAAAAGGATTATTCCAATTGTGGAGAAAATTCGCTCTCTTGAGCCTAATATTCCAATTTCAATTGATACTACTAAATCACAAGTAGCCGAAGCTGCTCTTATTGCTGGTGCTAATATAATAAATGATATTTCTGGATTGACATTCGATCCCGCGCTTGCTGGAATAATCGCTAAATATAAGGCAGAAGTAATAATTATGCATATTAAAGGTGAACCACGTTCTATGCAAAATAATCCTACTTATGATAATGTCGTGCAAGAAGTTTATGATTTTCTAAAAAATCAAATTGCATTTGCTCAAAACGCAGGAATTAAGAAAATTTATGCAGATATTGGAATTGGTTTTGGGAAATCTATTGAACATAATTTCGAATTATTAAGAAATATTGATACTTATTATAAATTAGATGTACCACTCTTACTCGGAATTTCTAGGAAATCATTTATTGGCAAAACGCTAGATATTGATATTCCGAATGATAGAGACGCAGCAACAGCCTTATTGCATTCATTACTTTTAAATCAGAAAATTGATATAATACGTGTGCATAATGTGAAATTGCATTCTCAATTAAGGGATTTATTCTATGAATTAAATTATTAGATATAATAATAAATAATTATTGCTTTTTGATACTTATTTAAGTTGTTTCTATTAAAAAACTCACCCTTTAAGAAATCTTATTGGGTGAGTTTTATAATTTTCAAAAATGATTACTATATAATTATATTATTAATAGTTATCAATTTGCGCTCTTTGTAATTGGTCAGAATAATCGATATATACCGTTTTCCATTCTGTGAATATATCAAATGCAGTCCAACCCCCCTCGCGATGACCATTACCTGTTCCTTTCACACCACCAAATGGCATATGAGCTTCAGCACCAATAGTAGGACTATTAATATATGTGATACCAGCTTCTATATCTCTAACAGCTTGAAAAGCAGCATTTACATTTGTAGTATAAATTGAAGATGATAATCCATATTCGCAATGGTTTTGTAATTCGATAGCATCTTCTAAAGATTCAGCCTTAGTAACTGAAAGTATTGGACCGAATACTTCTTCATTAAATAAACGCATATCTTTAGTAATATCAGCAAAAATAGTAGGCTCAAAGAAATAACCTTTAGCTAAATCACCTTCTACGGCTCTTTTTCCACCACAAATTAATCTTCCACCATCTTCTTTTGCAATTTGGCAATATTTTTCTATATTTTTAAGTGATGCTTCATGAATAACAGGTCCTACTTCATTTCCTGCGATTAAGCCATCACCAAGTTTTAATTTATTTGCTCTTTCTGCTAAAATTGAAATTACTTTCTCATAGCAATCTTTATGAACAATTAATCTTGATGTAGCTGTACATCTTTGTCCTGTAGTACCAAAAGCACCCCATAGTACTCCCTCAATCGCTAAGTCCATATTTGCATCTGGCATAATGATTTGTGCATTTTTCCCACCCATTTCGAGTGATACTTTTTTATTTAATCTTCCGCCAATTTCAGCAATTTTGCAGCCGATTTCAGTAGAGCCAGTGAATCCAATTACATTTACATCAGGATGCTCTACTATCATACTACCCATATTTCCTTTGCCAAGAATTACATTAAATACTCCTTTTGGGAAGCCTGCTTCTTCGAGGATTTCAGCGAATACCACTCCAGCGTGAGGGGCATCTTTAGATGGTTTATAAATAACGGTGTTGCCTGCAGCTAAAGCAGGTAAGATTTTCCATGATGGCACAGCAATTGGAAAATTAAAAGCAGTAATTACTCCAACCACACCAATAGGCACTCTAAAAGATAAATTCATTTTATTAGGCATTTCTGATGGTGCTGTATGACCGAAAAGTCTCCTTGTTTCGCTTGCTGCATAGTATGCTGTGTCGATCGCTTCTTGCACGTCGCCTTCAGTTTCGAAAGTTGGTTTGCCCATTTCGCGTGTCATAATTTTGCCAAGTTCTTTTTTTCTGCGAGTAAAAATATCAGCAGCTTTTCTCATTAAATCCCCACGTTTTGGAGCAGGAACATTTTTCCAAGATTTATATGCAGCTTTTGCGGCAGCTACCGCTGCATTTACGTCTTCTTGCCCTGAGAGCGGGAATTCACCGATAATATCATCAGTATTTGCTGGAGAAATATTTTTGAAATATTCTTTAGAAATAGGTTCAACCCATTGGCCATTAATATAATTTTTGAATTTTTGCATTTGTTGCATCCTTGTAATTTATTTATAAGAAAAAAATTTTTTGCGTAATATAAATTAGATTTACAATTTACGAATATTTTATTTTATATATGCAAAAAAATAAATAAAAAAATGAATTTCCTAAAAGAAAAAAATAATTAACAATTTATTTTTATATTTGTTGTCTAAAATATTTGTAGTTTGAAAATAATTTCATACTTTTGAATTATTCAATATTGTTATATTTTTTAAAATCTCTCATAAAGTTTATTAAGATTAAATAAGTGAAAAAAAGATTATTATTTAATGATAAGCCACGTCATAGTGGTAATATAGATGAAATGGATACAAGTTTCGTAGCTATGCGGAACAAAGTATTTATTATTTTATTAACTATTGTGATTTGTTCAATTTTCTTTATTTTTCATTTTAATGAGAGAATATATGAAAATAAATTTTATAATATAGAGCCGGGCTATATATGGACCGACCAAAGTATATATACTAAATTTAGCTTTCCTATCTATAAAAATGATGAAAATTATCAGAATGAAGTAAAAATTGCTCGTCGATTAGCTCTGCAAGTATTTGTACTCGAAGAGAATTCTCCTCAAAAATCTAAGATTATTATCGATAGCACAATTAAAAACTTAATTGATAATGCGAATTCCAATCGTAATAACACAAATATTACAAGAAGAAATAGAAACAACAATTCTCAAAGCTTTGAAATAATAGAAGCAAATAAATTTAGGAAAATTTCCGAATATGTAGATAATTTTTTCAAAATGGCTTATAGTCGTGGATTAGTCGATATTTCTTTAGAAAATATTACTAATCCGGAAATTTCTGTCAGAGTAGGAAATAATTTACTAGAAAAAATATATAGTAAATTTGATTTGCTCGACTCAAATCAATTTATTGATAGAGCTACAACTTATTTTCGCGAAAATTTAAATGAATACGATGCTCAGGTAGCTTTAAATATTGCAAAAAAAGCTATTAAACCTAATATAATTTATTCTCAAGAACTTTCAAACAGATCAAAGCGTATAGCTGAAGAATCTGTGACTAAGACAAATGGAATAGTCAGAGAAGGCGATATCATCGTACGCAAGGGACAGCCTATAAATAGTGAGGTTATAAATAAATTACAGTCCTACGAAAGAGCTCGAATGAATGTGGGCTTCAGTACTCAATCATTCTGGACAATTATTGGTAGTATTGGGCATGCTACTATCATATATTTAATTTTACTGATTTATTTATTCGTTCTAAGGAAAAAGATTTTTTATAATAATTTTCTTATGAGCATTATTAGCTCTTTCCTAATAATCAGTGCCTTTATGACTTATTTATCATTGCAGATTCAGCTAAATTTACCTTTTGAATATTTAGTTATAATTCCGGCGCTTTCGACTCTTGCCACAATTGTCCTCGATTCTCGTACTGCCTTTTGTATTACTGTTACTATGGTATTAATGTTCGCCGGTATACGCGGTAATGATTATGATGCAGGCACTGCGATGCTATTTGCCGGTACATTATCTTCATATACTGTAAGAGATATTAAAAGCCGCACGCAAGTATTTAAATCAATGTTCTTTGTGTTTATAGGATTTGTAATACCAGTAGTTTTCTTTGGATTAGAGCGTTCAGCAGATTTAGGACAGATTTCTTTAAGATTAGCAACAGTTGCAGTAAATTCAGCAGTTTCGCCATTAATTACTTTTGGTCTATTATTTGTAATTGAAAGGATTTCTAACGTAACTACTGACTTAGGTCTTCAAGAATATGATGACTTAAATCATCCACTTCTATTAAGGCTAAATGAGCAGGCACCTGGTACATATCAGCACACGATGGCAGTAGCAATGTTAGCTGAAAAATCTGCTTCTGCGATAAATGCTCATGAATTACTTACTAAAGTTGGTGCATATTTCCATGATATTGGTAAACTTGCAGTACCTCAGATATTTGTCGAGAACCAAGGTGAACTCCCTGCAATTCACGAAGGTCTTTCACCAAAAGAAAGTGCTGATTTAATTCGGAATCACATAAAAGAAGGTATTTTGCTTGCTAAGCAATATAAACTTCCTGCTCGCATAGTAGATTTTATCCCTATGCACCATGGCACTACATTAATTAAATATTTTTATGTAAAAGCACGCGAGCTTGCTAAAGATAAATCTGAAGTAAATGAAGACGATTATAGGTATTTAGGTCCTAAGCCAGCTACTAAGGAAACAGCTATATTAATGATATGCGATGCAGCTGAGGCTATGTCTCGTCTTGCAAATAATGACAGAGATAAATTAAATTCAATGCTAACTGATTTAATTCGTGATAGAATTATGGATGGACAATTCGAAGAATGTGATTTAAATTTTAAAGAAATAAATCAAATTAAAGAGACTTGTATCCGAAATTTAATTGCAGCGTCTCATAAAAGGGTAGAATATAAAAAACTCGATGATGAAGAAAACGAAAAATAAATAATTTATAAAAAATAAACTGATTATATAATCCAAAAATATAAAATAATATGCCAAAAATTATTGAAGGAAAATACGAAGCTAAAGGCAAAAAATTTGCAATAGTAGTAGCAAGATGGAATCAATTTGTAGTATCAAAACTGCTCGAAGGAGCTATTGATGCTCTTAACAGAAATGGAGCTAACGATGACAACATTACTGTTGCATATTGTCCGGGTGCATTTGAAATACCAATAGTAGTAGAGAGAATGGCTAGCTCAGGAAAATACGATGCTGTAATTGCAATTGGAGCAGTAATACGTGGCTCTACTCCTCATTTTGATTATATTGCTGCTGAAGTAACTAAAGGTATTGCGCAAGTATCTTTAAAAACTTCATTACCTTGTATTTATGGTGTGCTTACCACCGATTCAATAGAGCAAGCAATTGAAAGAGCTGGCACTAAGGCTGGTAATAAAGGTTTTGATGCTGCAATGAGCGCCATAGAAATGGTGTCGTTGTTTGAAAAGCTATAAAATATTATTTTAAATATTAAATCAAATATTTGTTATTATTACTTATTAATAATATTTATTTATCCTTATTACTTAATTAATATTCAATTTTAAATATTAAACTTTTCTACTTTTTATTATTTAATATTTTTATATTACGGAAAACTAAAGATGAAGAACAAAAAATTCTTGCTATTTTTATTCTCTATCTTGTTGTGCTATTATAATTTATCAGCTCAACAGGATAATTTTGACTTAACAAATTGGGAAATTATAACCTCATATTCCGATATTCGCGAATTCTCAAAAGATAATAATGGCAAAATTTGGTGTGCTACAAATGGTGGGATCATTATTTTTGATGAATCTAAACCTGATAATCAAATAGAATATATTGGTAGTAAAGAAGGAATAATTAGTCCTGACATTAGAAAAATAATATATCTGCAAAATAAAGAATTAATTCTTACGGGATCCTCTGATGGTATGCTTCAAATAATTGATAAAAATAAAAATATAGAAGCATTCAATGATATTAAAAATTATGGGTTCATTAATCCTGAGATTACTGATATTGAAGTAAAAGATAATTTAATTTATATTTCCGGTGGATTTGGTATTACGATTTTTGATTTAAACAATAAAATATTTACTGAGACTATCACAAAAATTGCAAATTTCAATAGAAATACAAAAGTAAATAATATAAATATCAATGACAATATTATTTACGCATCTACTGAAGATGGATTAGCATATGCAACTACTAACAAGTTACTAGCTAATCCTGAAAATTGGCAAAATATACCATTTAAATCAGATACTACTCAGGCTATCCCCTCATTCAAATATAGAGCCATAAATACTGTAAAATTTAATAATGAAATTTATGCAATTATTAATAATAATCAAATTGCTAAAATGAATGCAAACCTAAATGATACATTATTTCTTGTGCAAACTCATGAAAGTTACCAGTATTTTACCGATTTTTTTGTTGTAAATAATAGACTTTATTTCAAAGATCAATTTAATTTAATCGAACCTACTTTAGGTGGCTTATTCACTAATATTCCGGAATATTTATATAAATTAGGCATATTAAATAATGTAATTATTTTGCAAGAAACTCCTCAATTAAAGGCGCTTCTATCTTTTAAAGAAGAGGGTTTTTATATTTATACTCCTGATACTTTAAAAGCAATCACATTAGAAAGCCCAAATACTTCAAAATATAAATCAAGTAGCGTAGATATTAATGGTAATTTATGGTTAGCTACTGCAGCCTATTTAGCTTCAGATCGTTCTGGCAAAGGTATTTCGGTATTGAAATCAAATGGTAAATGGTTGAATTACAATATTCAAAGTAGAAATGAAATTACTACTAATTCATTTATTAATATCACTCCATTGCCTGATGGAAGGGTTTTTTCTGGTACTTGGGGCGGCGGACTCTATGAATTTATTCCTGAAAATGAGAACTTTAAAATCAATAAGTATGATACTTTAAATTCGCCATTTAATGGCGTGTCTCTTATTGATAATTATGTAGTCGTTGGGAAACCTCAAATTGACAAAAATGGCGATATATGGTCTATAAATACTTTATCTATTGCTGGAAAAAATTTATTGATTAAATTAGATAAAAGCGGTAATTTTCATGGATTTGATTACCCTACATCTTTTTCTTCTCGCACTATGGTTTATTTAGTTATTGATGATGCTAATACTAAATGGTTTGCTAATCCCGAACCAGACGGTCTTTATTATTATAATGAATCAAATAATGTCTATGGACAAATAAATTCTTCCACTTTAAATTTCCTTAGTAGTTCGATTAATTCTCTTAAAATAGATAATAGAAATTGGATTTGGGTAGGAACTCCCTTAGGATTGAATGTAATATTAAACCCTACTTCAGTATTATCAAACAATAAATTGTCAATTAGAAAAATTAACTTTTTAAATAATGTTGTAATAAATGATATTTATGTCGATGCTGTAGATAATAAATGGATTTCTACAAATCAAGGTATTTATGTAATTAATCCCGATGGAAGTGATATTTTAAATCATTTTGATTCTAAAAATTCTCCACTTAAATCTGATATTGTGCATAGCGTTACGTCGAATAATAAGACTGGTAAGATTTATATAGTTTCCGAAGATGCTATTTATACTGCATCTTCGCTTTCTGTACAACCTAACGAAGTATATGATATAATCAGTTATCCTCAACCATTTGACCCGGATAGAGATTTATATATGACTATTGAAGGATTAGCTAAAGATAATTTTATAAAAATATTGACTCCTGACGGCAAATATATTAGGACAATTGAAGCTGTAGGAGGACGTGCAATATGGGATGGGAAGGACGATAACGGGAAAATTATCAATAATGGAATTTACATGATTATAGCAAGCCAAAGCGATGGTGAGCAAACATCGGTAAGCAAAATCGCAGTTGAAAAAAAATAATCTGATTTTTTACAGAAAACAATAATCATGCAACTAATTATAAATAAAAGATTTAATCCGTTTTAAAAAGCTAATGTATAATTATTTTTAAAAATATTTTTAAAAATATTTGTGTATTAAAAAAATTATTTATAGTTTGAAGTATTAAAAAGTGAAATATTAAGTAAATATATGCTAAAGGCAGGTGTGAAATGAGCTTAAAAAACGAAAAAAAAGCAGAAAGTAGAGTCATCTTTCATTCTTTAAAAGATGCTTCTAAAGAACCCGACAAAGTTGTAATCTTAGATCTACATCTTAAAAAATTAAAAAGTATACCGGAAGAAGTGTATAATTTCCCTAATTTAGAAGAATTATATTTGATGAATAATAGTATTACTGCTATTCCTCCTCATATCAAAGCAATTAAAAAGTTAGTGAAAATTGACCTTTCTGGAAATGAAATCTCTGTAATTCCAAAAGAATTATTCGAACTAAAAGAACTTAAAACATTAATTCTAAGTTGGAATAATATTGAAGAAATCCCCGATGGAATTGGTAATTTAACTAAATTAGAATGGTTAGGGCTTAATCATAATAACATTAATAAAATATCAAAAGATATAGGTGGTTTAACTAATTTAAGAGAACTAGTATTAAGCGATAATGAAATTGATGAATTGCCTAATTCTATTTCTAAACTATCTTCAATGGAAAAGCTAAGGATTTCAAATAATTTAATAGAAGAATTGCCAAAAAACATCGGTCATATGAAAAATTTGACTAAATTAGAAGCTCATGAAAATAATATTATAAATATACCTGAATCAATTGGCGATTTAGAAAACTTAGAAAAACTTCGATTATATAAAAATTTAATAGAAGCCCTACCGGAGTCAATCGGAAATTGTAAAAAATTAGAAAAATTATTAATTTATGAAAATGAATTAGAAGCTCTGCCGGAATCAATCGGCAAATTATCGAAATTAGAAGAATTAGATGTCAGTAATAATGCTTTAAAATCATTACCAGAAGATATTTCCGGATTAATATCATTAGATAATTTAGATATTAGTAAAAACGACTTAGATTACAATGCAGTTGATAAATTTGCTAAAATGATTCCTAATGCTAAGGTAGTCTTCTAAATATTTGAATTTCACTTTTAATGTTATTTAATAAATAACAAATACATATCACATTAATAAAAGAAAGAATTTATATTAAATATAAATTCTTTCTTTTTTATCTCTATATATTATTAACTTTTATTG
>CALLXS010000009.1 GCA_937875295.1 uncultured bacterium
AGCTAACCACTTTGTTTCAATCTTAAGGATCTTTTCATTGGAAACAATAGGATTCTCCATCTGTGTGCAAGCAGAAAGAATTAAAAGCGATGATAATATTATCTTAATATGTTTCCAAAAAGTGTTCATTTTTTATTATTAATGATATAATTCATTAAAAAATATTTAACATCTTAATAGACACCAAATTAATTATTTTTATTGAAAAAAACAAGAAATTTATATAAAAATACTAATATTTATTTTACTTATTTGTAAATTGTATTGAATATCAATTTTATCAATTAATAAAATATTTTTGCTTAATTTTGAAAACTTTACATTTAATTATTTAATACCTATAAAATATAATGAAAATAATCAGCTGGAATATAAATGGCTATAGAGCTATTACAGGGCAAAATCCTAGTAAAAGATTTGATACTATCTCTAAAGAAAATAAACTCTTTGCTTACATTGATTCTGAAAACCCAGATTTGATTGCAATGCAAGAAACAAAAGCTGAAATGTCCCAAATAACTGAGGAATTACGTTGTCCAAATGGATATATACCTATTTATAATCATTCAAGAAGTAAAAAGGGGTATTCTGGAGTAGCAACTTTTGTTAAAAGAGAACCTAAAGAAATTAAATTTGGATTTAATATTGAAAAGTTTGATACCGAAGGCAGAGTAATTGAATGTATTTTTGATGATATTACACATTTTAATATTTATTTTCCAAATGCTCAGCAGATTGAGCTTAGACTCGATTATAAGTTAGAATTTTATTCAGAATTATATAAATATATTTTAAATAATTATTCAAAAAACGATAAAATTATAATTTCAGGTGATTTTAACACTGCACATAAAGCAATTGATTTAGCAAGACCAGAACAAAATGTAAATACTTCTGGTTTCTTACAGGTAGAAAGGGACAAACTTGATGAATTATTTCAAATGGGATTTATTGATTCATTTAGAGCTAAACATTCTGAACCAAATCAATATTCTTGGTGGAGTAATCGGAGTAGAGCTAGAGAAAATAATGTTGGCTGGAGAATTGATTATCATTTTCTTTCTCCTAGCCTTGAAAACAATCTTATCGATTGTAATATGCAACAGAATGTAATGGGCTCTGATCATTGCCCAATTGTATTAAATATTAATTTATAGACCCAAGAAAAATGAAAAAAATTATAATTACATATATCATTATTCAACTTGTTGCATCACTGTTTCTGACTGCGCAAGATAATAATTTAGCAGTATATGATATCAAAAATACAGCAACTGAAAACCCTCAATTTACTTTAAGAACATTTTTTGAAAATATGGATAAAAGTAACTACCATATTGATGTAGCGATTAAAACATTGCATTTCGACGAGGGAAAAGATAACAATAAAAAATTGACAACAATAAGGTTAAAAAAAATATTCGATGCAAAAGGCATCATAATTAATATTTCAAATGTGCCATTAGATAAAAATTTCATTGATTCTTCCTCAATGACACATATTTATAAGATTTCTAATGAATTACCGGAAATATATTTACAAAAGTTTGGAAATAAATGGCTCTTTTCTCAATATTCTGTAAATCAAATATCTTCATTATATGATAAGTTGTATCCTTTTGATATTTCAGAACTTGTGGATAGATTACCTGAAGTATTTAGAACATTTGTTTTCTGGATGGAGTTATGGCAAATCATTGGATTAGTTTTGCTAATTGTAATTATATATTTACTTTATTTTTTAATTAGAATAGTTCTAAAGCATTTCGTTTTATTTGTACTCAAGCATTTAAAGCGGGGAGATTCCGCTAATAGTTTCGCAATTCCGATATCAAAGAGGCTTTCTATATTAATTGGTATTATATTGTTTATGTTCGTCTTACCAATTTTAGAGCTTCCTAATCAATTGAATTATGTGTTAATGTTTATTACAAAAATATTAATTGCTGTATTTATTGTTTTAGTAGCATTTAAATTGATTGATGCACTGTCAGTTATATTTAAATTTATTGCACAATCCACACAAAATACTGTTGATGATGTTTTAGTACCATATTTCAGAAAAGGGCTTAAAATAGTATTTTTTATTTTCGCATTATTTTATACATTAGATCTTTTTAATATCAATATAACTCCACTTCTTGCAGGTGTCTCTATTGGTGGTTTAGCATTTGCTCTTGCTGCTCAAGATACAGTGAAAAATATGCTTGGTTCTATTACAATATTTATGGATAAACCATTTGCAATTGGTGATTGGATTAGAATACAAGGTGCTGACGGCTCAGTAGAGGAAATTGGGATACGCTCTACAAGAATTAGGACTTTTGATAATTCTTTAATTACTGTACCAAATGGAAAATTAATGGATATGATTATTGATAACCCTGGCAGAAGAAAGATGAGAAGATATAAATGTACAATTCAAATCAATTATAATACTCCTAAAGAGCTTATTTACGCTTTCTCAAGTGCATTGCGTGATTTAGCAAAGGGAAATCCAAATATTTCAGATGAAGACATTGAGATTTCGTTTTATGAATTTGGGGAGTTTTCGTTGGATATAAGAATGTCAGTATTCTTTAAAGTGCCAAATTTCAAAACTGAATTAACCGTAAGAGAAGAATTTAATTTGCAAATAATTGAGCTTGCTACAAAATTAGGAATTGATTTTGCGTTTCCATCGCAATCTGTTTACATTGAAAATAGTGAAAATAATTCTACAGAAAAATAAATTAATAGTTATCAAACTCAAAAAAATGAATTAATTCAAAAAGCTACGCTATAGTAGATTATTAATAGGTAGCAAGCTTTTGATAAAAAATCTAATTTACTTTATGGTGCGAGAAAAGATATATTAATTTGTTGAGGTTACTCTAATTTTTCGCGTGACTTAGGATGTCAAATCGATACAGTCATCACGCTTTTTATAATACTTTCTTAGCTGTTTGGTTTTTAGTGAGTTTTAAAAATAACCTCATAAGTTTTTAATGGGAAACCTTGGTTTGTTTTGAAGTTTTTGCCAGTTAACACAAATTGATATTCTTTGCCAGGTATCAAATGAACTTCCATAACAACTGATTTATTCTTATTTATGTAATGAATATTGTCAAGTTTAGGAAAAGCAGATTGTCCTTTACTTCCATAATTTATAGAATATCCTTGTCCAGCTAATGGTTTGTCAAAATTTATCGTTATGGTTTTTATTTTCGGATTTACATTTGTATCGTTGTTTGTAAACTCTGCTATTGATTCGACCTTAGGTCTTTGAGCATCATATTGACTTATTTTTTTAGCAAAACTTTCATAAGCCTTCGAAAGTTCTGGTATATAACTTTCAAGTGTAGGGAATATATTCCTTTGATTATCATATTTAGTTATTTCATCTACAAGTCCTTTAATCCAAATAAAACCTTTATTTGATTCATTATTTTCCATAATTTGAATTTCAGTTTCATCAGCTCCATGGTCAATATAATATTTTATTACTGATGCTCTCACTAATCCCTCATTAAGCATAATCTGCCAATTTTTGTAGTTTTGCTGATTCATCTCGTATTCTACTGCATTGTATATTTCTTTTCCATTTTTCTCGAATAATTCCTCGTTTTTGGCTAAAAGTGGATTTATAAATGAATGATTAAACTCATGTATGATTGTTGGTAAATATTCATTTTTTTCATAAATAGGCATTCCTAATTCATCTACTTTCCATGTTCCCATAATTGCAAATACTTCTTTTTTCGCATTATTGAGTGTATAAGATGGCCCATAATTATTTCCACCACAGCCTAGACTTACAATGATGTTGAAATTTTCATTTGTATTTAGCCCATAAAAGGATTGAAACCAATTCAAGTCTAAGGTTTTAAAAACAGAATCAAAACGATCGGATACATCTTGGAATAACTCTGCATTTTCTTTGAAAAACTTTTCACAATCAGCATCTTTATAAAATCTCTTTAGTAGCTTGAGAAATTTATTTGCATCATCCTTGGACCATCTTTTGTCTTGAAGATTTTTAGAAAAATCAATTATGGGATTTAGATTGTCATCAAGTACAACAGCCAAACTCACAACAGCATCATAAGAAACACCATTATTTTCTCTTAATGACCTTGCAAATTTTATCAATTCATGCTCTTTATAAGCGCTAAAATGGCTTTCAACTTTGTCAGTATACTTTTTGACAAAAGTTGCATTGTATTCTTTATTTCCTGCTAATCGAAAAACAATACTCAACAGTTCAACTTGTTTATTAACTTTTGGAGATTTAATAATTTGTTTTTCTTGCGTATATGCATTCTGGATTAAAACTATAAATGCAAATAAAATTATTCTTTTCATATTCATTGATTTCTGTTTTTTAAAACTGGCTACTATCGTTTTTATTTCTATAATTCCGAAAAACCTGCTGATCCTTCCTCATATTCTAATGTTTAAATTAAATTATTCCGCAAATATAAATTTTAAATTGTTTGTAAAATTCAAAAAGATGAAGTTGCTAAAAAAACAGATATAATTATGTAATTTAAAAAATATAAAAAAGTAAATGAGTATTTGTTTTAAATGGATAGTAAATACTTAAAAATCCGTAATCTGATTGAGTATTAAATCAATATTATCAAATATCGCTTAATAAAATTACTCTTACAATACAAAAAACGGATATAAAAAATTATTATTGTTAAACTATAGAATTGATGAAATTGTATAATGCCAAATATCGCTAATGAAGAAATCGAATAGGAATATAATTAATCCAACACTTAATGGAATAGAAATATTATCATCAATTTTTAATTGACCAGAAATTGCTTCAATATACGTAGCAAAAAATGAAGCTATAATAAGTGCTAAATAAAATTGCCAACTTGCATTTATTAATAAACCAATAATGATATTACTAATTATCGCTGATAATAAAAAGGCAGTTGAACCCTCTTTTGTCTTGTTTTTAAACCAAGGATTTTTACCGAATTTACGTCCTATTAAAGCTGCAGAAGTATCTGAAATAATTAATACTGAGAATCCGCAAATAAAAGAAATTTTTGGTAATAAAAAGATACAAATGCAAGCTGAAAGTAAGACCCAACTTGCACCATTTAGAACTAATTCTTTTTTTAGTTCGTGCGGTCTCATAATAGAGCCGAAAATAGCAATTACGAATTTCCTAATTGGTTCGCATACTTTCATTAATAAGTCAGCGCCAACAAATAAAATCGTAATTGGAATTAATATACAAATTGCTTGATTAAAATCTAAAAAATAATATCCAATCGGAATAGTCAACGAAAATAAATGTACAAGTTTACGTATGACTTCTTGCGTATAAGAAATATTTTTTCCGAATTCCATGATAAAATTATTAATAATCAAAGATTTTAATATAATTACAAATTATAAAAGATTCATTTGAAATTTGCAACTATTTGGAACTTAAATATAAAGAAAAAATGAATGATATAAAAATAAAAGCACCTGCTAAAATAAATTTGTCTCTTCAAGTCCTTAATAAAAGGCAAGATGGATTTCATAATATAAATTCTATTTTTGTGCCTATTTATAATTTATATGATGAAATTGAAATTTCAAAAAGCTCATCGCTAGAATTTAATTGTAATGTAGATTTAGGTATTTCTAATGAAAAAAACATTGCATACAAAGCTGCAAAGATGATGATAGAAAAATATAAATTAAGCCCTAATTTTAAATTAAATTTAATTAAACAAATTCCATCTGGTGGAGGCTTAGGTGGTGGCAGTTCTGACGCTGCTAGTGTAATTAAAGGTCTTTGCAAATATTATAATTTAGATTTAGATTTTCCAGAATTATTATCTATTGCGGAACAACTAGGAAGTGATGTTCCATTTTTTATAGGAGATTCTGCCGCAATAGTGCAAGGTAGAGGAGAGATTTTAGAATTTATTGATTTTGAAATTCCATATGAGATTGTTATTATTGCACCAAATTTTGGGATTTCTACAGCAAAAGCTTACCAAAAATTAAATAAACAAGAAAGTAATGACACACTAATAATTGATTATCATTCAGCGATTCCAAAAATTTTGACAGATCCGAAACAAATGAAAAATTATTTTGTTAATGATTTTGTGCATAATGATATGGAACATTATAAAGAAATCAATAAAATAATTAATATTTTATATGAGAATGGGGCAATTTACAGCAATATGAGTGGAAGTGGTTCATGTTGCTATGGTATTTATTTAGAAGCAGTTAATATTAATTCTCTTGAAAATAGTTTCCCTTCAGAATATAAGTGTATGAAAGTATGAGGTTAAAATTTTTATACAAATCCACATGCTTAAACTAAATTTGATTAAAAATCGTTTAAAGTTAAATTAATAAAGAATTAACAATTGTTTTATTTTTAAAACAATTTGTAATAGTCTTAATATATTAGAAACAGTTTTTTATATAAATATAAAGTAATAACAATGAGAAAAATTCTTATTATGGCAGCAATGGCTGTATTTACTCTAGGAATAGCTTGTAATACCAACAATAAAGATAATGTACAAGCTACTAACGACAATCCATTTTTCCAAGAAAAATGGGACACACAATTTGAAGTACCTCCTTTTGACGAAATTAAAGTAGAACACTTCAAGCCAGCATTTGAAGAAGGTATTAAATTACAGAACGCAGAAATCGATTCTATAATTAATAACTCAGAAAAACCAACATTTAAAAATACTATTGAAGCATTAGATTATAGTGGAATGTTCCTTACAAGAGTTGCTTTAGTTTTCTATAACTGGACTAGCTCTAATATTTCAGAAGATTTACAAAAATTAGCAGCAGAAATGGCTCCAATATTATCAAAACATAGTGATGAAATTTCTATGAATGATAAATTGTTCCAAAGAATCAAAACAGTAAATGCTGAAAAAGAAAGTTTGAATCTAACTCAAGAACAAAAAAAGCTATTAGAGAAAACATATAAAGCATTTGCACGCAATGGCGCTGAATTAAATCCAACTGATAAAGAAAAATTAAAAGAAATTAATTCAAAATTATCAGTATTAGATTTAAAATTTGGCGATAATGTATTAGCTGAAATTAATAAATATAAATTAGTAATTGATAAAAAAGAAGATTTAGCAGGATTACCAGATGCATTAATTGCAGCTGCATCAGAGGTAGCTGAAGAATCAGGCGATAAAGGAAAATGGGTATTTAATTTGCAAAATCCAAGTGTAATGCCATTTTTACAATATGCAGATAATAGAGAATTGCGTAAGGAAATATGGACTGCATATATGATGAAAGGTAATCATGGCGATCAATATGATAACAATGAAGTATTAAAACAAATTTTAGATTTAAAATTGCAAAAATCTAAATTATTAGGTTTCAATACAACTGCTGATTATATTTTAGATAATACAATGGCAAAAACTCCAGCAAATGTATTTAATCTATTAAATAAATTATGGAAACCAGCATTACAATTAGCACAAAAAGAAGCTGACGAAATGCAAGCATATATTAAAAAATCTGGGGATACATTTAAATTAGAACCTTGGGATTGGAGATATTATACTGAAAAAGTAAAGAAAGAGAAATTTAATTTAGATGAAGATATGCTTAAACCATATTTTGAATTAAATAATGTAAGAGAAGGTTTATTCTTTACTATTAACAAGCTCTATGGCGTTACATTCAAGAAACTTGATAATATGCCTAAATTTAACGATGACATTGAATATTTCGAAGTAGTAGATGCTGATGGTTCAAATGTCGCTATCATCTCTTTTGATTATCACCCAAGAGCAAGTAAACGTGGTGGTGCTTGGATGAGTAATTACAGAAATCAATTTATTTATAATGGCAAAGATGTTCGCCCTTATATTCCTTTGACTATGAATTTTACTAAACCAACAAAAGATTTACCAGCATTATTGACTTTAGATGAAGTTGAAACATTATTCCACGAATTTGGTCATGCTACACATGGGATGTTCTCTAAAGTAACTTATCCAAGTCTATCAGGAACAGAAGTAGTAAGAGATTTTGTAGAATTACCTTCACAAATTCTTGAAAGTTGGGTAACTGAACCGGAAGTATTAAAACATTATGCTAAACATTATAAAACTGGCGAAGTAATTCCTGCAGAATTAGTTGAAAAGATAAAAGCAAGCGAAAAATTTGGTCAAGGTTTTGTAACTACAGAATTATTAGCTGCATCTCTTCTTGACATGAAATATTATACTTTAAGTGATGTTTCTAAATTAAATCCTCAAGAATTTGAAAAAAATACAATGAAAGAGCTAAATTTAATGGAACAAATAATTCCAAGATATAGAAGCACTTATTTTAACCACATATTTAGTGGTGGTTATTCTGCTGGATATTACAGCTATATATGGGCTGAAGTACTTGATGCAGATGCATTCTCTGTCTTTGCATCAAAAGGAATATTTGACCAAGCTACTGCTACTTCATTCAGAAAAAATATTTTAGAAAAAGGTGGAACTGACGACGCAATGACTCTATATAAAAACTTTAGAGGTAGCGAACCAACTCCAGATGCACTTATGAAACGTAGAGGTTTAATTTAAGACCTATTAAAAATAATTAAAATTAGAGGATAAGCTTATAGCTTGTCCTCTTTTTTTTAGATAAATATTTAAATATTGTCAAAAATATATAATAAATTCTTAATTTTGAAGTTTATTACATTTTGAATTAACATATAATTCACATAATAATAAAAAATTAATTTACAAATTATCAAAATAAAATTAATATAATGGATAGACCAAAGATAGAATTAGATGAAGTCACCTTGAGATTTGCTGGTGATTCAGGTGATGGTATGCAATTGACTGGTACTCAATTCTCTCATACCGTAGCACAATTAGGTGTCGATGTAAATACTTTTCCAGATTATCCTGCTGAGATCCGCTCACCTGAGGGTACATTATATGGTGTAAGCTCATACTCTGTCAATGCAGGTGCAAAAGTACATACATCTGGTGATTATTATGATTTGCTAATAGCAATGAATGCTTCCTCACTTAAGGTAAATTTAAATTACCTTAAAAAAGGTGGTATAATAATAACAAATAATGCTGGCTTTAGTGATAAAATTCTTGGATTAGCTAAATACGAAAGTAATCCACTTGAAGATGGTTCATTAAGTGACTATAAATTAATAGATTTAAATATCAATGACTATGTCAAGCAAAAAATTACTAATTCATCACTTTCAGTAAAAGTAATTGAAAAAACAAAGAATTTCTTTGCTTTAGGTATGGCATATTTTATTTATAATTTACCTTTAAATTATACTGAAGAATGGTTGAAGCAAAAATTTAAATCTAATCTTGAAATTGCAGATATCAATATCCAAGTTTTGTATGCTGGTTATGAATATGCTAAAAATGATGAACGTATTAAAAATACATATACTATAAAAAATGCAAAATTAAAACCTGGTTATTATAGAAATATTACAGGAAACGAAGCAATAGCTATGGGATTAGTTGCAGCCTCAAAAATATCAAAAGTACCTGTTTTCTTAGGTTCATATCCAATTACACCAGCTACAGAAATTTTGCACAAATTAAGTGAATATAAATCTTATGGTATTAAAACATTCCAAGCGGAAGATGAAATAGCAGGTATTTGTAGTGCTATAGGAGCTGCTTATGGTGGTTATATTGGAGTTACTACAACTTCTGGTCCTGGACTTTCACTAAAAGTAGAAGCGATGGGATATGCTTTAATGGCAGAATTACCATTGGTAATTATTGATGTGCAAAGAGTAGGTCCAAGCACTGGTATTCCAACTAAACCAGAGCAATCAGATTTAAATCTTGCTTTTTATGGAAGACATGGAGAAGCACCTTTACCTGTACTTGCTCCTTCTACAGCATATAGTTGCTTTGAAATGGTAATAGAAGCAGTACGAATTGCAACTAAATATATGGTACCTGTAATTTTGCTTTCAGGTGGTTATATTGCACAAGGTACTCAAGTATTGAAAATCCCAGAAGTTTCTGATTTACCGAAGCTAGATATAAATTATTATACTGATAAAGAAACTTATGCACCTTATAAGAGAGATAAGGTTACTTTTTCACGTCCATGGGCAATCCCAGGGACTCCCGGATTAGAACACAGAATAGGTGGTCTTGAAAAAGAAGATATGACAGGAAATCAGAGTAGTAATGCTCAAAATCACCAAAAGATGGTAGAGTTTAGAGCAAAAAAAATCGAAGCTATTGCAAATGATATTCCTGATGCAAGCGTTTATGGTGAAGAAACAGGTGATTTATTAATTCTCGGGTGGGGTTCCACTTTTGGTTCACTAAAAACAGCATGGGATCATTTAAATAGTAAAGGTCATAAAGTTTCATTCTGTCATTTGCATTATTTGAACCCATTTCCTAAGAATTTAGGGAAAATATTAAAAGGCTTTAAACAAATATTAGTACCTGAAAGTAATATGGGACAGCTTGCAGGAATAATTCGTTCAAAATTCATAATTGATGTACTTCAATTTAATTTAGTCGAGGGTAGACCTTTTAAAGCAATAGAAATTGAAGATAAAGTATTATCAATTCTTGAGAAAGGAAATAATTAATATGAAATATAAATTAGATGAAATAGTAGATTACAAAAGCGAGAGTAGTTTTGAATATACATCAAAAGAACTAAAATCTGGCTCAGATGTACGCTGGTGTGCTGGATGCGGTGATTTCTCAATTATTAATCAAGTACAAAAGGTATTGCCAACTTTAGGGATCCCTAAAGAAAAAATTACTTTTGTTTCTGGTATTGGTTGCTCAAGTAGATTCCCATATTATATGGGTACTTATGGTATGCATACTATTCATGGTAGAGCATTGGCAATTGCTTCAGGTCTAAA
Source organism: uncultured bacterium (assembly GCA_937875295.1). Taxonomy (GTDB): domain Bacteria; phylum Bacteroidota; class Ignavibacteria; order Kapaibacteriales; family UBA2268; genus CALLXS01. Next base: position 10,901 of record CALLXS010000009.1, read on the forward strand.
ATTTGCTCGACCAGACTTATCAGTATGGGTACCGACTGGTGATGGCGATTGCTTAAGTATCGGTGGTAATCACTTTATACATGCTTGTAGAAGAAATATTGATATTAATGTTATTATGTTCAATAATGAAATATATTCCTTGACAAAAGGGCAATATTCTCCAACTTCTAAACCAGGCCAAGTAACTAAATCTTCACCATTTGGTGTGGTTGATAATCCATTTAATCCATCTTCGTTGGCATTAGGTTCTGGTGCTTCTTTTGTAGCAAGAGCTGTTGATATGGATATTAAAACATTAGCAAATGTGCTTGAGAGAGCAGCTAAGCATAAGGGTATTTCTTTTATTGAAGTTTATACAAATTGTGTGATATTCAATAATGGTGTATTTGAAAATTTTAGAGATAAAAAATTATCTAAAGAATATACTATTACTTTGGAGCATAATAAACCACTTGTATTCGGTGCTGAAAATGACAAAGGTATTAAATTCGAAGGCCATAAACCAGTAGTATTTAATATCAATGAAGGTAATAATAGTATAAATGATGCTATAGTACATAACGAAAAAGATTCTACATTAGCTTTTATACTTTCTAATATGACATATAATTCTGATTTACCTCGTCCAGTTGGTATTTTCCAAGCAATAGAATTACCGACTTATGATGAAGTTGCTATTGAGCAAATTAACGTAGCAAAGAAGAAAATCGGAGATGATTTTGATTTAGAGACTTTCCTACGCGGAGATGATTATTGGCAAGGTCAATAATTTATACATAAAATGAGTTGTTACAAATAAATTTTAATCTTAAATAAAAAACCCACATTCTAAATTGTGGGTTTTTTTTATTTCCTATATAATTAATTCTTAAATTTATAAAATTTCATTATTTATTTTTAAAAACCAGATATTAATAATAATATCAAAATTATATTCTAAAGCAAAGTTAACAAATAATTATTATCTTTGAATGCAAAATAAAGTTCTACTTAAAAACCAGATAGTATTCTATTGAAATTGCTGAGAATATTGACTTTCAATTCAATTATTGATAAAGTAAATAAATTTCTTTATTTTTGAATACTTTTTATAACAATATTGGAATATTACAATTTATTCTGAAGAAGAAATAATAAAATGTTTAGACGATATTAATCCATTTTTAGAAAAAGATGGAGGCAAAGCTATTTTTCATAGATATGACAAAGTGAATGAAATAGTTTATATCAAGCTAATAGGGCAGTGTAGCACTTGTCCTTTAGCATTAATGACATTAAGAGCAGGGATAGAAAGATATTTAATAAAAACTCTTCCGAATCTTTCTCGTATAGAAAGAGTATTTGAATAATATTTAATCTTAAATTAATGAGTAATAATAGAAAATTTACTATATTTATTTTAGCACTTTCATTGTTATTAATAATATTAGATCAAATGACCAAATTTATGGTTATGGGTGTGCCTTTCCTTGGTATTGAAACTAAAGCAATTCATCCGGGAGAGTATATAAGTGTGATAGGAGATTTTCTACAATTAACCTATGTAGAAAATGCTGGTATGGCATTTGGAATTAAATTTGGCTCTTTAAAAATAATTCTTACTTTATTTTCACTAATAGCATCTCTTGTCATCTTATATTTTATAATAAAGCATGATAAAGCAAATAATTGGATAAGATTAGGCTTAGCAATAATCTTAGCCGGAGCTATGGGAAATTTTATTGATAGAATGTTCTATGGAGTTTGGTTCCAAGGTGGAGATTTATTCTACGGAAGAGTAGTAGATTTTATTTTAGTTGATATACCAGATATCAAAATAGGGAGTTTAAACTATTCTCATTGGCCAGTCTTTAATATTGCAGACTCGTGTGTTACAATTGGAGTAATAATATTATTATTTAATTACAAACATCTTACATTATTAGAATCAAAAGAGAAGATAAATGAAAATTAATGTTGATGAAAATGCAGGATTTTGCTGGGGTGTAGTACAAACAGTAGAAAAAGTTGAGAATATATTAAAAGAAAATGATAATATTAATGTATATATTCTTGGCGAAATTATACACAATCCACAGGAAATTAATAGATTAGCAGAAAAAGGATTAACTACTATTTCTACAGAAAATATAAATGAGTTGTCTAATGATGCCAAAGTCATTATTAGAGCTCATGGAGAGCCTCCTGAAACATATCAAAAATTAGAATCAAAAAATATATCATATATAGATGCTACATGTCCTTTAGTGCAGAATTTACAGCAAAAAGTACTAAAATATTATAAATTAGGATATCAAATTGTGATTTTCGGGAAATATTCACATCCTGAAATTGTTGCTTTAAGAGGTGTGTGCGATAATGAATGTATTGTAATTAAAAATAATGAAGAAGCTGATAGTAAAATTAATTATAATATTAAAACTGCAATATTTTCGCAAACTACAATTAAAGAAAATGATTTTAAGAACTTAATAGAATATTTAAAAAATAAATTTATTAATGTAGAATTTATAGTTAATAACTCTGTCTGTAGATTTGTCTCAGCAAGAGAAAATAATTTGAAAAATTTTGCTCAAGAAAATGAAATAATAATTTTTGTTGCAGGTAGAAATTCTTCTAATGGAAAAAGTTTATTTAATACTTGCAATAGTGTAAATAAGAGAACCTATTTTATTGAATCAATTGATGAAATTGATTTAAATTGGTTTAAAGGTGTTACAAAAGTTGGTATAACTGGGGCGACAAGTACACCTTTGTGGTATTTAAATGAATTAAAACAATATTTAGAAAAAATAAATTAGAAAAATAAAATGAAAAAAATTATAATATTATTCTTATTATTCTGCACTTATAGTTTATATTCTCAAAGTGAGAGCTTGACTTTGCTTGAAGCAGACAAACTAATATCAGCAAAAAAATATGAAAGTGCATTTAAAGTACTCGATGAATTTGATAAAACAAATTCAATTCCGGATATTGTAATGGCAAAATTAGATATTTTGCTAAATTATTTTGTTTTTAGTGTAAATCACCGAAATTTTTCGCTAAAAGATTTAGATGCTAATGAAAATATTTTAGATATTAGAGGCAAAGAAGGAATATATTCAGTACATAATTTTCCAGCAGATACAATTATTAATAATTTATTGAAGAAATATCCTAATAATTGTAAATTATATAATAGTTTGGGAACATATTATTATGAAATGTTTCAATATTTCAATGAAAAACCACCAATAGAAGTACATACTCTGCATGGTTTAATTATTTCAAATTATAAAAAAGTGATTGATGGCAAATGCGATAACTTTATGACTCATTATGCCATTGGCTTTATTTATGCTATTCGTTCCAATTATAGAGAATCTATTCCATATCTTAAAAAATCAATAGAATTAAATAATAAATTTCCAAATTCTTTGTATAATTTAGCTTTTATTTATACTATTTTGAAAGATAATACTAATGCATTAAAATATGCTGAATTAGCTTTTGAACAATATAATGATAATAAACTAAAAAGCGATGCAGCTCGATTAATTGGAAATTTACAAATGAGTAATAAAGATACAGTTTCTGCTTTAAAATATTATGAAAAAGCTAATGAACTATTGCCAAACAATTATTTTAATATTAAACCTCTCATTACTCTCTATGCTAAAAATAATGCAAGTAAATTTACTGAGTATTCAAAAAAATTCTATGAATTAGAACCTACTAATCCAACCATTTATAATGATTTAGTAGCAATTTATAAAGATAATAATAAGATTGAAGTTTTAATAGATTTTCTCAAATCACAGTTGAATAATCCAAAAAATAATAATTTAATTAATGCTAATCTCAATTTTTATCTCGGAACGGCTTCATTAAACGTTAATAAGAAAAAAGCTAAAGAATATTATTTAAAAGCTAAAGAAATATTTAATTTAGTCTATAAGCCAGATCATGATGTATTTAAATCGATTGAAGAAGGAATTAAGAAAAGTGAAAATTAATTTTATGTGAAAATATTGTTAATTTTTACAAACTTTTTCTTTATTAAAAATAAAAATATCCGATAATTATTGATTATTAATAATTTTCTTAATTTTTAAGGTTATATAAAATGAAAATAAAATACTTTATTATTTTCGGAATTTCTTTTATTGCTTTTTCATTTTCTACAGCATTTGCTCAAAATTTTGAAATAAGCGGACAAATTAGACCTCGTACTGAATATAAACATGGTTACAAATCTTTAATCGGTGATAATGTAGATGCTGCTTTTTCTACAAGCCAGAGAACTAGGTTAAACTTAAATTATTCTACACCAAAAATCCAAACTCATATTTCTTTACAAAATATTGGTATCTGGGGAGAAGGTACTACAAGTTCAAAATCAGATAAAGCTGGGACATCAATTTTTCAAGCATGGGGTGAATTTTTTGTAACACCTGAATTTTCAATTAAAGCAGGTAGACAATTGTTTATGTATGATGATCAAAAGGTTTTATCTCAAAGTGACTGGTCACAAGCTGGACGCCGACACGATGGTATGCTATTTAAATATGAATTACCAAAATTTAAAGTCCATTTAGGTGCAGCATATAACCAAGATACAGATAAAGATACAGGAACTTTTTATTCAACTAAGAATTACAAAACGATGCAGTTTATTTGGATGCATTATGATTTAAATAAATTCGGAGCAAGCTTGTATTTTATCAATAATGGTATGCCTCAGAATGTAATCGAAGATAGCGTGAGCCATCAGCGTATTAGATTTTCACAAACTGTAGGTCCATTATTAAGTTGGAAAGATGAACTCTTTAACTTACAAGGTGCTTTTTATTATCAAATGGGCAAGAATGATAAGAATAAAGATTTAGATGCCTTTTTAGCTACTTTTGAGGCTAATTTTAATATATATGACAATATTGTATTAGGTGTTGGTACTCAATATGCAACTGGTAATAATCAAGATGAAGTAGCAACTAAAGATAAATATTTTACTTTACCATTTACTTCAGGTCATAAATTTCAAGGAAGTATGGATTATTTCTATTCAAGTTCATCTCATGAAAATGTTGGTATAATAGATGTTTATTTACCTTTTAATCTGAATTTTGATAAATTAAAAACTAATTTGACTGCTCATTATTTTATGTCGCCAGCTAATATTGTAGATGCACAAGGAAAATTAATGGATAAATACTTAGGTACAGAAATAGATTTACAATTCACTTATAAGTTTAGTAAGGAGTTGTCAATTCTTTGCGGATACTCTCATATGTTTGGAACACAATCATTGCAGGAAATTAAAGGAGGAAATTACCAAAATACTCAAAATTGGGCATGGTTAGCATTTTCATTTACTCCATCAATTTTTAAGAATTAGAATATTTTTAATATTTGATAATTTAAAGGTAGCAAAAGATTATTTTGCTACCTTTAATTATTTGTATGAAAATAATAAATTATTAAATTTTTTCAGATAGTTCAAACCATCTTTGTGTTTTATCATTTATTAAATTATTTAAATCTTCAATTATAATACTTAATTCCTGAATTTCTATATATTTTTCAGGTGGAATATTAATGATTTTATCAGAAAGTATATTCTTTTTATTTTCTAAGTTTTGTATTTCTGTATCTAGCAAATCAAATTCTCTCTGTTCCAAATATGATAATTTCTTTTGAGGAGAATCAATCTTTTTGGGATTTGTTGTTTTATCGGGCTTTGCTTTTATTGATTTCTCACTTTTTCGTTCTGATTCTAATTTTTCTTTTCTCTCTAAATAAAATGAGTAATTACCAGGATATTCTTTTATTTTACCATTTCCTTCAAATGACCATATAAAATTTATAGTTCTATCTAAAAATGCTCTATCGTGCGATACAATTAAAAGCACTCCATAGAAATCATCAAGATATTCTTCTAAAGAAGTGAGAGTAGGGATATCTAAATCGTTAGTAGGTTCATCTAAAAATATTACATTTGGGTTTTTAATAAGCATTCTTAATAAAGATAGGCGACGACGCTCACCACCTGAAAGAGTCTCTATTAATGAGGAATGCTGTTCTAAAGGAAAATTAAATTTTAATAATAAATCGCGAGGAGTAATATATCTATCTCGACCTACTCCGCAATCAATATATTCAGCAATTTCTTTAAGAGAAGAAATTACAGATTGATTTTCTTTTAGATCGGTTATTTCTTGTCTATAATAACCAATATTAATAGAATCCCCTAATTTAAGTGAACCGGAATCTATTGACATTAAACCGGCAAGAACATTTAACAATGTCGATTTTCCACAACCATTCGGGCCAATAATACCATACCTATCCTTAGGTTTTGCTATATATGTAAAATCTTTAAATAATATTTCATTTCCAATACTTTTTGATATATAATTTGCATCTATAATTCTTTGCCCCATAAACGATGTGCCGAGTTCGATTTTAATTTTCTTTTCTTTTATTTTCTTAGTGGTCTCTTCCATTTTAGCTATCCAATCAATTCGGCTTTTAGCTTTAGTTCGCCGAGCTTTAGCACCTTTTTGAAGCCAAGCTAATTCCATTCTTAATTTGCTTTTGTTGTGTTCAGCAGCAGAATTATGTATTTCGATAATACTTTCTTTTTTCTCTAAATAGTCTTGATAATTACCATTGAATGTATAAATTCTTTTTTGATCAATTTCAATGATTCGAGTAGAGACAGCATCAAGAAAGTATCTATCATGAGTGATAAAAACAAGTGATGTATTGGTATACATTAGTTTCTCTTGTAACCATTGGACAGAATCAGCATCTAAGTGATTAGTCGGCTCATCTAAAATAAGTAAGTCTGGTTCTGAAAGTAGTACTTTTGCAAGGGCAACCCTTTTTTTCTGCCCCCCAGAAAGATTATTCATTCTTTTTTGAAAATCAGTTACACCAAGTTTTGTAAGAATAATTTTTGCATCTAATTCTAAATTCCAACCATTTAATTCATCTAATTTATGATTTACTTCATTTAATTTTTTAGAATTTAGTTCATTTGCTTTGCTATCATTTTTGAAATTATTAATTTGGTTAATTAAAAAATCATGTTCTTCGTTTAGTGAATAAATTTCAGGTTTTGCTTGCATTACATAATCTAATAGAGGAGCATTAGAGTAGATATTAGTTTGTTGCTCTAAGTATTCTAATCTAATATTTTTATTAAAAACTACTTCTCCAGAATCAGGAATTTCTTTTCCTCCAATAATTTTAAGCAAAGTAGTTTTCCCGATACCATTTTTTCCGATAATACCCAATCGTTCACCGTCTTCTAAACCGAAAGAGATATTTTCAAATAAATAATCGCGGTCAAATTTTTTGGTTAAATTATTACATGCAAATACTGTCATTATTATACTTAGAAATTTCAAAAATACAAAAATAGTACTTTTTGGTAAAGTATGAACAAATTAAATATTCAATTCCTTTGTGATAATGAATAATTTTTTTAATTTGTATTCTTTTTAAATAAATTAGGCAGAATCTTTTGTCATTTATTATTGGTATTATACTTGGAATAGTATTAGCTGTGGTGCCTGGTCCAGTAGCTGTTGGAGCCATCAACATGGCAATGAATATAGGGAAGAAAGAAGGCGTTCGATATTCTATTGGTAGCGGTACTACTGATATATTTTTTTGTTTATTCGCCATCTTTGCCACTTCAGCTGTACTTTCTATAATTGGAAATTTTTCAGCTAATCATCCTATTATTATTTTAATAATTCAATTACTTTTAGTAATTGCTATAATTATATATGGTTTATCGCAATTCAAAGTTGCTAAAAAATCATTTAACAATAAATTAGAGGAAATTAGTAAGAAAGAAGAAAATGTTTTACACAAAATTGGCAAAAAAGGACCATTTTTTGTAGGTTTAGTAGTTGGTTTAGCGAATATTGCCAGTCCAACTTTTATTCCGAGTTTAGCATTTTTTACTCTACAAGTTGATAAATTTAATTTTTATGAAATTAATTTAGTAAATCATATTGTATTATCGATAGGATTTGGTCTCGGAAATTTCTTATGGTTATTTATGATTGTATCAATTTTTAATAAAAATAAGAATAAATTTTCCGATAAAATTATTAAAAATATTTATAAGTTTGCTGGGATTACTTTAATAGCTTGCGGAATATTATTAGGCTATAAAATCCTTACATTAACGAATTGGAATAATATATATAACTTAATATGTATATGAGTTAAATCATGAAAATAGCGGAATTTATAATTGCGGCATTTTTAATAATAATTCTTCCTGGTCAAGATTTTCTATATTTAATTTCTCAGAGTATAAATAATAATCGAAAAGCAGCTTTATTTACTGCATTTGGTTTAGCTGCCGGTAATATTGTTACTATTTCAGCTATTGCATTTGGAATTACACCATTAATTTTAAAAAATCATAGCATAATGTTATCATTAAAAATAATTGGTGTGGTTTATATATTGTATCTTTCTTATAAGGCTTTTACTAATGACACTCATGCGAAATTAGATGAAAAATCTGATAATAATGAGAGTATGAAGAAATTTTTAACAGGTGTAGCAATGAATGTATTAAATATTAAAACATGGCTATTTATGTTGCTATTTTTTCCGCAATTTTTAAATCCAAACTCTACGAACCCGAAATTAGATATTGCAATTTTAGGCATAATTTTTATTATAATGGTAATTATTATTTTTAGTACAATTGCAATTATAGCTTCAAATTTTGCAAGTTTTTTCAAAAGTGAAAAAAGCCGAAATATATTGAAATATATAAGCGGAACAATGATGCTTATAATAGCTTTTTTAATTGTTATTCAATAATTGTTATTTAATAAAAAAAATAAAATACAATAAAAATTATTTAATGTAGATATATTAATTATAAACTTTTCGGCATTATTAACTTTAAAATAAGAAATTACATTACAAATAGAAGGATTAAATAAAAGTATGAGAAAAATTATATTAATTATTGCTTTGATGCTAATGATATTTAGTGAATCAAACTCTCAAACTGGATTAGGAAGTTTCTCTGGAAATTTCGAAATTAACAATCAATATTATCTTAAAGATTCTATCATAGGAGCATCAAATGTTCCTGAGAAATTACGCAGTAATGGTTTCTTTAATTTAAATTATGTAAACGGCAATATAAGTGCTGGTATTAGATATGAGAATTATGCCCAACCACTTTTGGGGTATGATGCACGTTTTGCTGGAAGTGGTATTCCATATAGATTTGCTCGGTATTCAGGAGACTTAATTGATATCACTGCAGGAAATTTTTATGAGCAATTTGGTAGCGGTATGGTTTTCCGTTCGTATGAAGATAGACAGTTAGGTTTTGATAATTCTATTGATGGAGCAAGAATTAAATTGACTCCTGGTTATGGTTTATCCTTAACTGGTATAATTGGCAGAATGAGAAATTTCTGGGCTACAAGCGAAAGCTTATTAAGAGGTGTTGATGCGAATTTAGAAATTAATTCATTATTTGAGTCATTAAAAGAATCAGATGTGATTTTTAATTTGGGTGGTTCATTTATGAGCAAATATCAAGCTGATAAAGATCCTTTATTGAAACTTCCAGAAAATGTAGGAGCGGGATCTGTAAGATTAGGTATTTCTGGCGAAAGTTTTAATATTAACGGTGAATACGCTTACAAAGCAAATGATCCGAGCTATACAAATTTAAATTCATACAATTCAGGAAATGGTCTATTAATTCAAACATCTTATTTTACAGATGGTTTGGGTATAAATTTGAATTTCCATAGAATTGATAATATGGATTTCAGAGCCGAAAGAAATGCAATTGGTACAGTTTTAAATATTAATTATTTACCACCAATAACTAAACAACATACTTACGGTCTTACTGCTATGTACCCATATAGTACTCAACTTAATGGGGAAATTGGAGTACAAATGGAAGTGAATTATACTTTCCCAAAATCTACATTTATGGGTGGTAAATATCCTTGGCAATTCACTTTAAATTTCTCTAATTTAAATTCAATTGATACAGTTCATACAAGTAAATATTTATATGATTCAGAATTTGGTTTTGGGAAAAAGACATTTTTCCAAGATATAAGTCTTTATGCATATAAGAAATTTAGCCCAGATGTAAAATCGAATTTTGGATTTGTATATCAAAAATATGATAGAGATATAGCAGAAAAAGGTGGTGCTCCTACTTTTGGAATGGTAACAGTAATGACTGCAGTTGCAGATATGACCTTTAAAGTTGCAAATAGACAATCTCTACGTGCTGAATTGCAACATATGTTTTATGACCAAGAACTTGAAGTTCACCCAGAATATTCAAATGGAAATTGGGCATCAGCTCTTTTAGAATATACAATAGCTCCAAATTGGTTCTTTTCTGTGATGGATGAATATAATTATGGAAATGAATTTGACGAGAAGAAATTGCATTATTATACTGCTTCTTTAGGTTATATTCACTCTGGTACAAGAGTGCAATTGAGTTATGGAAGACAAAGAGAAGGAATCTTGTGCGTAGGTGGTGTATGCCGATTAGTTCCTTCATCAAATGGATTTAATTTCAATATTTCTACATCATTTTAAAATAAAAAAGAAAGAAAATAAAATGAAAAAAATAAATATAATAATATCTTTAATAGCACTTTTTTGGATGGTAAGTTGCGATGTGATTGACCAACCCTTCGAAGAAAAAATTGAAGGGCCAGATACTACAAAAACTGATGTTGTATATAAAAAGATACTTTTAGAAGATTATACAGGCTTTAACTGTCCAAATTGTCCAAGAGCTGCTGAAGTAATTCATACAATATTAAATACATATAATGACAATGTAATTCCTGTGGCTATTCATGCTGGATATTTTGCAAAACCAAAGACTCAAGCTTCGTCTCCTTATAAATACGATTTTAGAACAACAGTAGGTGATGAATGGGATACGTATTTTGGCATCAGTGCTGTAGGCAATCCAAATGGATTAGTTAATAGAATTAATTCTCATAAAATATATAGCTTCCAAGAATGGTTAGCTCAAATCTCTGAAAATTTATCTAAAATATCCGATTTCAAAATTAAATTAAGAGCTACAATGAACGATGCTAAAAGTAAAATTAATTCTGAAATTGAAGTTACTACTTTAAATAATCTAACTGCAAATTATAAATTAAATGTAATTTTAATACAAGATAATATTGTTGATTATCAAAACAATGAAGGTGTAGATGTAGCTGATTACGTGCATAATCATGTGTTGAGAGCTACTTTCAATGGTAATTGGGGAGAAGATATTATCACCTCTCCAGCGGCTAAAAATACTAAGATAGTAAAAGAATATAACTTAGAAGTTAAAAAAGATGATAAACATCCTTGGCTAAAAGAAAATTTAAAAGTAGTAGCTTTTATATATGATGCTCAGACTTATGAAGTTATGCAAGTCGAGGAAATCAAAGTAAATTAGTAGGAACTATTTAAATTTTAAAAGCAAAAGGGACAAATCCAATTTGTCCCTTTTTTATTTTTTTTATATTATAATGAATTTATTTGTCTAAAAAATCATTAAATCTTAGTTCTTTTCTCTTGCTTCGGTCAGCATTATGATATATATATGATGCGATTAATGGTAATGCAATAGTTACTTCGCTATATACCATTTGTTCGTAAGTAGTTTCAACTTTACCCCAAGAACTTGCTTCTTTTAAAGTAGAGCCAGATAATGCTCCATCTCTTTCGTCTGCAACAGTGATTTGGATAGCATATTTATGCATATCAACTTCTTTGCCTAGCACTTCAGCAGCGACTACTATATCTTGAGTAAAATTCTTAGGAACTCCGCCGGCAAGCATAAAAATACCAGTATCGCCATTTTCAATTTTAATTTTAGTGATTTCTAAAAAATCCTTAGCAGAATCAATAGAAAGATGATTTTCGTTGTTAAATTGGTGCATAACAAATCCAAATCCTGCAGAACAATCAGAAAATGCTGGTACAAATATTGGAATTGCTTTTTCGTATGCAGTTCGTACAATTGAATCATTACCTAAATTGTTATCTACAAGCCATTTGCCCATTTCTCTAATAAATTCACGAGAACTGTATGGACGTGGCTCTAAAGAATTAGCAATTTCACCAATCGTGTTATCGCATACTCTAAGTTCTTCTTCATCAATATAAGTATCATAAATACGGTCGATCATTAAGTCTCGCATTTCATTATCGTCAACAAATTGAGTTCCTTGATAATGTCTAAACCCTAATGCTTCGAAAAAGTCTTGGTCTACAATGTTTGCTCCAGTCGAAACAATTACATCTATTAAATTAGCTTTCATTAAATCAACAATGATTTTCTTCATACCTGCACTAATCAATGAGCCTGCTAATGTAAGAATTACAGCGCATTTATCATCCTCAATCATCATTTTATAAATTGAAGCAGCTCTATGCAAGTTACGAGCTTGGAAAGCAGTTCTTCCCATGGCTTCAACGATTTCTTTGCTATTAAATTTGGTGATGTCAATATGCTCCACCATTTGATCTTTCTTTAAAAAATCTGCTTTTGTTGGCATTTTTATTCCTAATAAAAAAATTAATATCACAATAAATAAAAGACGATAGCAATTAGAATCTATTATTTATTAAAATATACTATGTTTGAAAATTAAATCTAATACTTAAAAAATAAAAACCGTGTAATTTATATACACGGTTTTGTTGTGGAGATGGCGGGAGTCGAACCCGCGTCCGAAATGCTTCACTTGCAGCTATTACATGCTTAATTATTCTTTTTGTTTTAGCTCTAAAATGAACCGAATAATAGGTATTTTAAAGCGAGTTTCAGTTAATGTTTAACCAGTTTCCCTGATACACAGATTCTGGCGGTCTTATCTAGTTTGCGACACCCATAGATTAATCGATAAGCAAATTAAAATATGGATGTTAGCCGATAACTCTTAGTTACGCAGCTAAAGCATAGCTATAATCATAGCTAGCTGTGTTGTTGTTGTTTGCGTTTATTTTTTTACCGGTTGAATTTACGTGCTTCACCGATTGAGCACGGCATGCGACTATCAAACTACCCCATCCCGTCGAATCCGTTTCATCCCCAATAAATTACTGAGGTGTCAAGATTAATGAGAATTGGTCAACAACATAAATAAAGACAGTAGGAATAAATAATTTAATTATATCCTAATAGTTTACGCAATTTAATATGACAATGACGAAAAAAATATTTAATTATTGTTTTTTAACTTTCTTATTTCTTCAATAATTAAATTAAAATCTAAAATAATTTTGTATACTTTGTCAATTTTAAATTCTTTTGTGTTTTTGTAGATACTATCAATCACCGAATTAAAAACATCAAGATTGTATTTTTTAGATATACTCTTTAGATACCCTATGAAATGGAAAATGTTAGATAAATGGAATGAATTCCTAATTGATAGATATTGAGGAACAAATTCAATTTCGAAGGAATCTAAGAAATCTATAGGAAATCTACTACAACTTATAGTTTTAATTAATTTATCTATATCATAAGATATGAAACAATCATGATTTGATTGTGATTCAATTTGCAATTTAAAGAATTTGCTAAGCTCTTCATGCAATCTTTCTTTGAAAAATGGCTTTTTTAAAATTCCATTAAAATTATTTTTAATAAAATCAGAATCATCAACTTCATTTTCTGCAACTAAAGCTATTATTGGAATATTTAATTCGGGATAAAGTAATTTAATATTTTTTAATGTTTCTATTCCATTTAATTCTGGTAAATTAATGTCAAGAAAAATTATATCAGGTTTCATTTCAGCAAGAATATTAAAAACTGCTTTACCGCTTGTAGCTTCGATAATATTAACGCAGTAATTTTTTAAAGCAATCTTAAATAATTGTGGATATGTTGAATTATCATTTGCAATAACTAAATTTAACGAGTTGGAAATTTTTTCATCTGAACTTATGTTGTTTTGTTCAATATCTGAACAATTTCGATTGAAAATTTGAATATTTTTAAGACTTAAAGTGAAAGTAGAGCCAGCTCCTTCAATACTTTCAACATCTAAAGTACCACCCATAATATTTGCTAATCGTTTTGAAATTGCAAGTCCGAGACCAGTCCCTGGATATTTCTTTCTTTTTCCAGCATCGATTTGTTTAAAAGCGTCGAATATTTCATCAATATGAGCAGATTGGATTCCAATACCAGTATCTTGTATTTTAAATATTAAATCAAGTTTGTGAGAATTAATAATGTTTTGTTGAACAGATAATTCGACAAAGCCGGTATCAGTAAATTTTATAGCATTTCCTACTAGATTAAAAAGAATTTGACGGAGTCTTAATTCATCTAAAAGAAGATTCTCAGGGATTGTGTCATCAATAGTAATGTTAAACTTAATTCCTTTAAAATTAGAGGCATTTTGGAAGATGCTCTTAATATCATTTAGAATAATTCTAATATCAATTTTATTAAAATTAATTTTAATTTGATTTGCTTCAATTTTAGATAAATCTAAAATATCATTTATAAGAGTAAGTAAACTTTGAGATCCTTTTGCAATACCATCTAAATATTTGATTTGTAAGTCCGTTAGGTGTTGTGAGTTTCGTAATAATTCCGCAAATCCAATAATTGCATTCATAGGAGTTCGGATTTCATGGCTGATATTAGATAAGAATTCAGATTGAACAGAACTTCTAGATTTTATTTTTTTCTTTAAATTAGAGATATTTTTGGAAGTTGTTAAGTGAAATAATACAACGCCTAAATAATTAAAGAGATTAGAAAATATACTTAATTCTTTGTCTGATAAATTTAAATTAACATTATCGTCACAAATACCAATGAATCCGATTAAAGAATTTGATATTTTCATTGGAAATATTAAAATTGAATTAATCGGAGTCTCAAACATATTATAATTAAATGAATTATTATTAAGACTCAGTGCTAAATTTTCAGATAATTGATTATAAATATCTTTGTATTCTTTTTCAATGCGAATTTCTTTGTTAACAATTCGGTTATTAAAACTAACTTCATTGGCAGTTTCTGAAATTAATTTAAATAATTTACTTTTAGGAGACTTAAGAAAAATAAAAGAAAAATTAGAAGACAAAGCATAATTAATTCTCTGAAAAATTAAATTCAAATATTCTAATTGGTTAGAATTGTTGATTTGAGAAATTAATTTTGAAATGTCTAATAAAACATCATCATTAATTTTATATGTATTTTCTTTGATTTTCAAATTATCTGTTAATTAAATTTTTATCAGTTTGTAAGTGCGGAATTTATTTGGTTATCGAATAATAATTGTTTTTATTTAATAAACATTTTACAATTTCATTTTGTAAAATTCTGGATATTTATAAACGATTTAATTTGTTTTTTAATATTTTAAGTTTTAATTAATAATTATTCTAAATAAATACAAAATTATTACGTCATTATATAACTTAATCATAGATTAACAATATAAATTGTGTAACTACGGAGACTATATGTCAGAACTTCCTAATAAGAATAATAAAAAAAATATATTTGAGCAATAGTGATGTAATCGCTTTCTCATGCTACATATGGAACAGGGAATTGGTGATGAAGCTGGGGCCGAGCCTGAAAAAAGTAATGCCGGATTCCATAATTGTATTAGGAGGACCTGAGGCCTCCTACGATGTCGAATCCACTATGAAGGAAAATCCTTGGATTGACTACATTATCTCTGGGGAAGGTGAAGAAACTCTCTATGAATTTGCATCTTGCCTCAAATCAGGGCATGAGGCCGCTCAAAGTATAGATGGCCTTGCATGCAATAAAAATGGAATCATCCGTATAAACAAGCCGCGGAATCCTATATACGACCTTGACCGGCTTCCTTTCCCATATGATTCGTTCAATGGCTTGGAGAATAAAATACTTTATTATGAAACCTCAAGAGGCTGCCCGTTTAAATGCCAATATTGCCTCTCTTCTTTGGAGCCGGGTGTAAGATATTTTTCTCTGGAGAAAGTTTATAATGATATCGATTTATTTATAGAAAATCATGTAAGGCAGGTTAAGCTCGTCGATCGGACTTTTAACTGCAGCAAGGAAAGATGCCTCAAGATAATGGACTATATACTCAGTAAAAAGGGCAATACCAATTTTCATTTTGAAATGGCAGGGGATCTCATTGATGAAGAAATGTTGGAGATCCTGAAAACAGCCCCTGCAGGTATGGCGGATAAAATATAATAACCGCCATTGCAGCAAT
>CALLXS010000010.1 GCA_937875295.1 uncultured bacterium
AAGCGGTACGCGAGCTGGGTTCAGAACGTCGTGAGACAGTTCGGTCCCTATCCGGTGTGGGCGTAGGATATTTGAGGGGATCCGATTCTAGTACGAGAGGACCGAATTGCCCAGACCTACGGTGAATCTGTTGTTGCGCCAGCAGCATTGCAGAGTAGCTGCGTCTGGTCGGGATAAGTGCTGAAAGCATCTCAAGCACGAAACCTCCCCCAAGATAAGATATCCCACTATATAAATAGGTAAGAATCCGGGAAGACTACCCGGTTGATAGGCTTCACGTGTAAAACAGTGATGTGTAGCGGAGAAGTACTAATTATTCGAGGGCTTACCATTTTTTTTTTTTTCTAGTAGTTTTTTTTATTATAAAATAAAGACTACATATTGTTTTAGAGACTTATATACAAGCATAATTGACTTGCTACTTTTTTTAGTCTCTTTATGGCTCGGTAGAATTAAAATCGCTTAATCTTTGATCTATTTACACTAAATAAGCAAATATATATTGCCAATAACATAGAAATATTACTTGGTGGCTATATCGCAGGGGTCACACCTCTTCCCATTCCGAACAGAGAAGTTAAGCCCTGCTGAGCCGATGGTACTGCTCGGGGTCCCGTGTGGGAGAGTAGGTCGCTGCCAAGTCCTTTAAAAAAACTCTCTTACCTAAGGTGTGGTAAGAGAGTTTTTTTTGTGTGTGTTTATCTTTAAAAAAGAGAGTGGGAAAAATTAAAATCAATATTATACTAATATTTCAGAATAATGGGTTATTCAAATGGTTGCCTTATAGCTAAAGCCAGAGTGTGAATTATATTATATATTGTCAACAAAAGATATTACCAATTTCACAGCTAATGGAGTGGTTGATGCGGAAGGCTGAACGGGCGGATCTTTGAAAAAGCAACTATAAACAAAATCAACCTAACGATTACCCGATAGGTTGATTAATTATAATTTAAAAATATTTTTATTGATTATTACTAATCCTTTTATTCATGAACTTATACATAAAAAATGCATAAACAATTCCGGATATTAATAAAATCGCGATAGAAAGAATATCAAAATCTTTCTGAAAAATATATTTCTCAATTAACCGCATTGTTACTATATAAATTAATGCTAACAATGTAAAAATTAAATAAGGATGTTTCATTTAAAAACCTATTATTTTAAATATAAAAATATACTGTTCTAAAAATTTTCAACAGCTTTACAAGTTGCACTCATCAGCTACACAAACTTTGGTACTGACTATGGCACAACATTTGTTTCAATGCAACCATGTATTATAGAATTTATAAGTAATACAAAAATAAAATAATTAAACACAAAAACAAAATATTTTTCAATTTATCAACCTATGTCTTAATCTGTGGATTTATAGGAAACAAATCGATATCTGTTAATCAAAAAAAATATCTGATAAACCAAATTAAAATAACATAGAAATATTACTTTTTGGCTATATTACATGGGTTACACCTCTTCCTATTCCGAACAGTGAAGTTAAGTCCTGCTGAGCTGGGTGGTACTGCTTGGAGTTTCGTGTGGGAGAGTAGGTCGCTATCAAGTCTTTATTAAAAAAAAACTCCTTTACCTGATATGTGGTAAGGGAGTTTTGTAGTAGTAGGGGAAATTTAGCATAGAAAAAGATGTGTGCAAGGAAATTCAAAATAATGATTAACAATTCAATTAACAAATAATAATACACAATTAATAATTTTTTCACTTAAAATACGTTTTTATATAATTAGATAAAGTCGATGTTAACTAAATAAAAGAAACTTCGTTAATATAAATATGGAAATTACAGAATTTTGGACAATTTGCTCAAGCAATGGTATTATATTGGAATTAGAGCAATTAAATCAATTTGAGCGATATTATGATGAATTAGTTTATTGGAATGAAAAAGTAAATTTAATTTCACGAAAAGATGTTGAAAATATATACGAAAAGCATATATTACATTCATTAGTTATATTGAAATATGTAGAACTAAAGCAAAAAGCTAAATGTCTTGATATTGGAACAGGTGGGGGGTTCCCTGGAATTCCTTTAGGAATTGCAAGAAATGATTTAAGAATTGAAATGATTGACTCGATTGGAAAGAAAATAAAACTGACTGAGATGTTTGCAAAACATACAGGAAATAGGAATTTTACGACAAATAACATAAGAGTAGAAGAGCTTTGCAATGATAAGAATAATTTATTAAGTTATGATTATATCTTTGCTCGTGCTGTAACTCGTACAGTTAATTTATTAGATTGGTCTAATAAATTATTAAAAGATAATGGGAAATTTGTATTTCTTAAAGGCGGAAAAATGGTAGATGAGCTAGAAGAAGCTCGAAATAAATATCCGAATTACAATTTCGACTTAATACCAATTGATTTCATAGGGTTAGATTGGTTGAAAAATGAAGATAAAAGAGTATTGGTAATTCAAAAAGGATAGTATTATTTTCAATTTTGAATAGATTTTAAATTTAATGAAAAAGCAAAAACGAAAATATTTAATATTTATAATATTTATAGTATTTATATTTAATGTCAATACTAATTTAGATGCTCAAGTAAAAAAGAGTGCATTTAAGATAGCAAGAGTTAAATATAGTGGTGGTGGCGATTGGTATAATGACCCATCTGCAGAAGTGAATTTACTTAAATATACTGCTCAGACCACAAATATTCCGATTGAACCGGTATATGAATATGTGGATTTAGCATCTGATAATTTATTCCAATATCCAGTGATTTTTATTACAGGTCATGGCAATATTAATTTCACAGACAAGGAAGTGCGTAATATTCGTAGTTATTTGGATAATGGTGGATTTTTATATATAGATGATGATTATGGAATTGATGAACATATCAGAAAAGAAATGAAAAAAGTATATCCAGAGCAGGAATTTGTAGAATTACCTTTCTCGCATGGAATTTACCGTTCTCATTTTAATTTTCCAAATGGTTTGCCAAAAATTCATGAACATGATAAAAAGTCGCCAATGGGGTTTGGATTATTTGATGCAGGTCGCTTAACAGTGTTTTATACTTATGAAACTAACTTAAGCGATGGATGGGCAGATAAAGATATACATAATAATTCACCAGAAGTACGCGAAAAATCACTCAAAATGGGAGTAAATATAATAGTATGGGCTTTATCGAATTAAATATTTTGAGTTGTTAATCAATATAATAATGTTAATTTTAGAAATCAATGGAATATAAATCAAATTACGAACTGATTATTAGTAAAATTCGGTCAGTTCGCTCAAAAGAGGCAATATTATTACTAATTTCTGCAATTCTAATGGTATTTAGTATTGTATTATTGGTAATGTTTTTAGTTTCTTTAGTTGAATCATTTAGCTTCGGAGATCAGAAATTTCGTTTTCTACTTGCTTTATTAATTTTTGTAGCGATTTTAGTCCCAAGTTTTATGTTTGTGTATCCTGCTGTTTTAAGATGGTTGGGTATTAAGAACTCTCCGAATGATATAGCAATAGCACGCAGGGTTGGCAATGTTTATGAAGAAATAAATGATAAATTATCAAATTCTATTGAACTAATTAATGAATTAGAAGTTACAAATACTTCTAAGGAACTTTCAATTGCATCTTTTAATAATATTGCTGAAGTTGCAAAATCTAAAGATTTCGACGTAATAATTGATAAAGAAAAGCCTAAGAAAAGATTAATATTATTTTTGATAATATTATTATTGACGGGGTTAAGTTTTACATTGTTTAATAATTCATTAGGTGCAGCCTTAGTCAGGGTAGTAAATTTTAATAAATCATATGTTCCTCCTGCACCATTTAGTTTGCATATTGAGCAGGAAAAAGGTTCAGTTCTAAAAGGTTCAAAGGTAAAAATTACTGTAAAATCAACAGGGACTGCCCCAATGGAAGTAAAGCTAAAAATCCGTGAATTTAATCAAGAGAACTTCGACGAATATAATTTAAACATTGATAGCGGAGATATTTATACTTATGAAATCCCAGCTGTGAAAAATTCAATTTACTTCTATGCTTCTTCACCTTGGATGAATTCGGAGGTAAAGTCTAAGCAATGTACTTTGTTTGTAGTAGATAGACCAATTGTAAAATATTTCGATGGCACATTAATTTACCCTTCATATACATTATTGCCAAGTAAGAAATTTAATGAACAAAGTGCAGATATTTCGGCAATAAGAGGTAGTAGCATTAATTTAAATATTTCATCAAATAAAGAATTAGAATCAGCGAGCATTATTTTTTCAAAAAGTCTTGGATTGTTGGATTCTTCAAAATCAAATCACAAATCTGATTCTATTGAATACAAGATGAAAGTAAGTGGTAAAAGTGCTTCTGGTGGTTTTACATTAACATCGAATGGTCAATATTATATTAAATTAAAATCAAAAGATGGTCTTAATAATGAAAATCCAATCAAGCATAATGTATATTTAATTTCTGACGAATACCCTTCAATCTCGCTTATAGAACCTATTGGAGAAGCACAAGTAGGAGAAGATGCATTATTACCAATGCAGGTTGCGATTTCAGATGATTATGGATTTAGTGGATTAAAATTATTTTACAGAATAATTGAATCTAAATATGTAGAACCAGAAAAGAATTATAGTAGTATAAGTATCCCATTTTCTCAATCAGATTTAACTGCACAAGTGCCATATATGTGGGATATGAATAAAATAGGTATATCTCCTGAAGATGTGTATGAATTCTATTTTGAAGTTTATGATAATGATAGAATTTCAGGACCTAAATCAGCAAGAACCAATTTAAGTACAGTCCGATTACCGTCACTTGATGAAGTATTACGAGAAGCGGATAAAATGCACGATAACATTGAAAAAGAATTAGAAAATGTATTAAAAGAAATGCAGGAAGTGAAGAAAGAATCTGATGAATTAAATCGTGAATTGCTTAAATCTATGAATAATAAGCAACAAATGAGTTGGGACCAAAAGAAAAAAGCTGATGAAATAGCTAAAAAGCAAGATGAAATTCAAAATAAAGTAAGCGATATAGAAAAGAATTTACAAGAAGTAACTGATAAATTAAATAATAATAATTTAATTTCTCAAGAAACTTTACAAAAATATATGGATTTGCAGAAGCTACTTAGGGAAGTAAAATCGCCGGAGTTGCAACGTTATAATGAACAATTAAAAAAAGCTTTAGATAATATGACTCCGCAGCAAATGCAAGAAGCAATGAAAAATTTTAAATTTGATGAAGAAAAATTCAAGCAAAGCATCGAAAGAACAATGAAAATGCTCCAACGCATTCAAAATGAACAAAAAATTGATGCTCTAAATAAAAAAGCTGAAGAGATGATTAATAAATTAGATGAATTAAATAAGCAAATGAAAAATTCAAATTCATCTGACGAAAAGAACCGCAAAGATCTATCACAAAAGCAAGAAAAATTGAAAGATAATCTTAATAGTCTGAAAAAAGATTTAAATGACCTTGAGAAAAGCTTAGAAGAAATGGGGATTGATAACCCAAAGGATCAAATGAAAAATGCAAAAGAGCAACTCAATTCAGAGCAGACTATGCAAGAAATGAATAAATCTCAGCAAAATATGCAAAATGGTGATTTTAGTGAAGCAAATCAAAATCAACAGCAAGCTAAAAGTAATTTGCAGAAGTTTATGGAATCGATGCAAAATATGAAACAATCGATGCAAAATAATATGATTCAAGAATCAATCAGAAAAATGCAAAAAGCAACTAATGATTTGAATCAATTATCTAAAAACCAAGAAAACATAAAAAAACGTACTGAAAATATTGATCCAAATTCAATGCAATTTAAAGATATTACTTCACAACAAGCTGAAAATTTAGCAGCTATGAATAATGTAGTATCTCAATTAGTTGAACTATCGCAGAAATCATTTGCTGTAACTCCTGAAATGGCTCAAGACTTAAGCAATGCAATGCAAAATATGCAAAAATCAATACAACAAATGACCGATAGAAATTCTTCAAATGCATCAAAAAGCCAGCAACAAGCAATGTCTAATATGAATAATGCAATGTCTCAGATGCAACAAATGGTTTCGCAAATGAAAAAAACCGGATCTTGTTCCAATCCTGGGGGCTCCGGAGAAGGGCAAAGTGGTCAGGGAGCAGGAGGTCAAGGAATGATGCAAAAGTTGCAACAATTAGCTGCACAGCAGCAGGCTATAAATCAAGCAATGCAACAAATGGGAATGGGACAAGGTGGAGGCTCGATGACTCGAGAGCAACAAGCTAAAGCCGATAGACTTTCTAATCAGCAGGGTAATGCTAAAAAGACACTTGAAGATCTAGAAAATGAACAAAAACAATTTTCAGGTGGAAAACGAAAACCGTTAGGCGATTTGGATAAAATTGCGCAAGAAATGCAAGAAGTAATTAACGATATCAAAAGTGGAAATATATCTCCGGAAACACAAAAAAAACAAAATAGAATTTTATCACGTCTATTAGATGCAAATAAATCAGCTACTGAAAAAGACTTTGAAAAGAAAAGAAAGTCAAATTCTGGACAAGATGTATTTAGGATTAGTCCAGATGAATTTGATATGTCTACTCAAGAGGGTAAATCTGCAATGATGAAGGAATTTTTACGTTCTATTCAAAGTGGATATAATAAAGATTATGAGATTTTAATAAAACAGTATTTCGAACAAATTAAATAATATAATATAAAATAATGTCTTTACCAATATATAGTTGTTTTCACCCAATACTTAGAGAAAAAACTAAGGAAGTAGAAGAAATTACACCAGAAATAATAAAATTAGCTCAAGATATGATTGTTACAATGCACCAAGCCGATGGCGTAGGATTAGCAGCAAATCAAGTAGGTAAATTACATAGCATAGTAACAATTAATACTGCAGCTTTCGAAGATGCAAAGGTCAAATATAAAGACTTAGTACTAATCAATCCAGTAATTACTTACTTTTCTGAAGAAGAAATTAATTATAAAGAAGGGTGCTTGAGCGTACCGACAATTCATGAAAATGTCGATCGTCCGCGATCAATTACATTGACTTATTATGATTTATTAGGTAAGGAGCATACAATTGAAGATGATGATTATTTCGCAAGAGTAGCACAACACGAATTAGATCATTTGCAAGGTATTATTTTTACTGATTTAATTAGTCCAATGAAAAAGACTCTAATTAAATCAAAAATGCGAAAAATTCAAAAAGGTGAGCTTTTACCGGAATATCAATTTGTTGATCAAAATGATATTGTACTTTAAATTTAGATGAATTAATAATAAAATAGATAATTAAAATATGAAATTTATTGACGAAGCAAAGATATTTATTAA
>CALLXS010000011.1 GCA_937875295.1 uncultured bacterium
ATTACGAACTCGACCGAAAAATTGATGAAGCTGGTATGTTCAGCAGTAAGCGGACAGATTTTAATGACAAACAAGTTGCACACACTCAATTTTGGAATAAATACGAACGGCCACCAAAAGAAGAATATTGGGACTATATTGTAGAGAGAAGGGATTTACTTGTTCCGCAAGACGTGAGAGAACGCAAAGGAAGTTTCTTTACTCCTCAGATTTGGGTAGAACTATCGCAAAAGTATTTAACGGATGTTTTAGGCGAAGATTGGCAAGATGAATATTACGTTTGGGACTGTGCCGCTGGCACCGGCAATTTGCTTGCTGGGCTTACAAACAAGTATAATATCTGGGCTTCGACGCTTGATAAGCAAGATGTAGAAGTAATGCACGACAGAATAAAAAACGGTGCAAACTTGCTTCACGACCACGTGTTTCAGTTTGACTTCCTTAATGATGATTTTAGCAAACTGCCTCAACCACTTCAAGACATTATTAACGATGAAGAGAAACGCAAAAAACTGGTGATTTATATTAATCCGCCTTATGCGGAGGCAACAAGCGCAACAACCGTAACCGGAACAGGTGAAAATAAAATTGGCGTTGCAACCGATAACAAAGTAAACAAATATTTTAATGCAAAAATTGGGAATGCCTCAAACGAATTATTTGCTTTATTTATGGCACAAGTTATTGATAAGATTCCAAATTGTTCATTAGCTCTATTCTCAAAACTAAAATATATACAGGGCTCAAATTTCTCTAATTTTAGGAAATATTTTCAAGCTGAGTATTTAAACGGATTTGTTGTACCAGCAAATACATTTGATAATGTAAAAGGCAATTTTCCAATTGGATTTACGATATGGAAGACAAATAAAAACAAGATAATTAAAAATATTGAATGTGATATTTATTTAAGTAATGGTAAAATAAATGGAGTTAAAACTTTTTATGGAGAATTAACACAGTATATCAATAAATGGATTGTAAAATATCAAATTCAAAGAAAAGATTCAATCGGGACATTATTTTTTAGAGGAAATGATTTTCAAAATCAGAAATATATTTATATAGATTTAGGAACTAGCTCTGCACATGATTCTGAGCTATATATTAATCATACAAATATTTTTAAAAATTGTGTTTATTTTTCAGTTCGCCATTGCATCGAAGCAACTTGGCTAAATGATAGAGACCAATTTCTATTTCCAAACGATAATTGGCAAACCGACACCGAATTTCACAACGATTGTTTGGTATTTACTCTATTTCATGGGCAAAACCGAATAAGTTCTGCAAAAGGTACAAATCATTGGATACCATTTACTGAACAAGAAGTAAATGCAAGAGAAAAGTTTGAAAGTAATTTTATGAGTAAGTTCATAAACGGCAAGGTAAAAACTGAGCAAAGTGAAGATTTGTTTAGCGACCAAACCCAAAGGACTACGCCACTTGTATTTTCACCTGAAGCAAAAGCTGTTTTTGATGCAGGTCTCAAACTTTGGAAATATTACCACAAGCAACCCAACTGCAATGTAAATGCTTCACTTTATGATATTAGGGAGCATTTTCAAGGCAGAAACGAAAAGGGTAAAATGAATAATAAAAGTCTTGACGAAACATATACTTTTTTAATAGGCGATTTAAGAGAGAAGCTAAAAGAACTTGCTAAGAAAATAGAACCAAAAGTATATGAATATGAATTTCTTAAATAATAAATTACACTGCTTTCAAATTTCTATATAAAGCAATTTAAAAAACTAACTAATTAACCTAATAAATATAACAAAATAAAAAAAATGAAAATAAATTCTTATAATTTCGGACCAATTGATACTAATTCTTATTTACTTATTGATGACAATAAAAATGCAGTTTTGATAGATGCTCCTCCTTATAGTTTCGAGCCAATAAATAAAATTTGCAATGATGAGGAAATAAATTTACTTGCTATATTGCTCACACATTCACATTGGGACCATTCTGCGGATAGTATTGATTTCCAGAGCAAAATGAATGTTCCTATTTATATAAATGAATTAGATGAATATAGGATGCTCGACCCAATTGGAAATGCACTTTGGAAATTACCATTTGATATTAAGCCCTGCAAAGCTGATAAGTACTTTGTGGATAATGAAGTTCTAAAATTTGGCGATATTACATTAAAAGTAATTTTCACACCTGGCCATACTCAAGGTGGCACTTCGCTTTATGATGAAAAAAACAAAGTGCTATTTAGCGGAGACACACTTTTTAATTTAGGTATCGGTCGTACTGATTTGCCCGGTGGAGATTACCCAACTCTCAGGCATTCAATAAATGAAGTTTTGTATAAATTGCCCGATTCTACAGTAGTATATCCGGGGCATGGAGATGCTACAAATATTGGTTATGAAAAGCATCATAATAGGATTTAATAATCATTAAATTGTTCTTACATATATCAAAAGCAATATCTTGCTATCAATATAGTCGTATTATATCTTTTAAAGGACATTAAGATTATTAATGAAAAACTGGAAAAGGACTTTTTATGTAATTTGGACTGGTCAATTCTTCTCGTTAATGACGAGTGCAATCGTGGGCTATGCAGCAGTATTTTGGCTTAGCTTAGAGACAAAATCTGCGTCAGTATTAGCAATCGCTACAATAGCATCATTGCTACCTCAAGGACTTCTTGGACCATTCTCCGGAACATTAATAGATAGATGGGATAGAAAAAAAGTAATGATAATCTCTGATTTATTCATTGCTTTTTGGTCTGTAGTATTAGCTATTATGATTTTATATGGCGAAGCAAAAATTGAGTATATTTATATTATTTTATCGCTTCGCTCAATAGGAAGTTCGTTCCATGCACCTGCTATGCAGGCGTCTGTACCTCTTATTGCCCCAGAGAGCGAATTAACTCGCATTGCAGGAATAAATCAAATCATAAATTCGTCTACAAATATAGCAGGTCCAGCCTTAGGAGCATTATTTATTGCTAATTTAAATCTTGGATTTATTTTGTTAATAGATGCTGCTGGTGCTGTAATTGCAAGTTCTTCGTTGCTATTTGTACATATTCCTAATCCGAAGAAAGAAGAGATCGTAAAACCTCATATTATTCGTGAGATGAAGCAAGGCTTTTCAATCATTCATAAAAACAAAGGTATTTTCCAGCTATTCATAGTATCTATGCTATTTATGCTTTTTATTATGCCAATTAGTGTGATATTTCCATTAATAACATTAGAACATTTCGGAGGTAGTACCTTTGAAATGAGCATTGTAGAAGTATTTTGGGGAATTGGAATGATATTAGGTGGTTTAATAATTGGTATATTTAAGCTAAAATGGAACGAAATTATAATAATAAATTTAACAATGATTTTGACAGGGTTTCTTTTTGCAGGTGCTGGGTTATTGCCATCAAGTGCTTTTGTAGTTTTTGTCATAATCACTGCGATAGGTGCGATTATAGCAGCAATTCACTCCGCAATATTTACTTCTACATTACAAAAAAATATAGCTACAGAGGCTCTGGGCAGGGTATTTGCAATGTATTATAGTTTTGCTGTATTACCATCGTTAATTGGTGTCGCAGCTACTGGATTTATTGCTGATGCCTTAGGTTCGATGCTTACGATGACTATTGCAGGTGCATTAATTATAATATTAGGTTTTATTGCTATGACAGCAAAAGAAATGATAGCAATCGGTTCAGACGACAAAGCACCACTTCCACCAGCTTAATAAAATAATATTTTTTATGTATTATTTTGCTTAAATGTCTTTTGATTTTTCTCTCTTTGTCCTTACATAATTATTTATTTTATATTCGTCTAAATAAAGATATTAAAAATTAAATAATCATTTTATAATTATAAATGCTGATAATAGAAAATAATAAATCGCTTAAAAAA
>CALLXS010000012.1 GCA_937875295.1 uncultured bacterium
GATGAACCTTAACAAGGGTTGTATTGAAATAATACAACATATTTATTGTATTATTAATAATTAGTAGAAAAAGGTCTAAATCAATTATTTATTAAAGCCAGCTTGTAGCATTTTTATTTCATCTCTTAATTCTGTGGCTCGCTCGAAGTCGAGTTCGCGAGCTGAATTTTTCATTTGTAAAGTCAGCTCTTCTATTAATTGTTTTTGCTGCTCCGGAGATAAATATTTAGCAATTGGTTTAGCAACATTTTTAATTTTCTTTAATTCAGCTGCTTCCATTTTTGCATTTTTTTCTTGATAAATATCAGCTACTGAAGTAGAATTAATGATTTCATCTAATGTTTTATAAACCGTAGTAGGATTAATATTATTTTCTTTATTGTATTCTTCTTGCAATTTCCTTCTACGATTAGTCTCATCTATCAAATTAATCATAGATTTAGTATATTTATCAGCATACAGAATTACTTTTCCTTCGACATTTCTTGCAGTCCTACCGGCTGTCTGCAATAATGATTTTTCGCTCCGAAGGAATCCTTCTTTATCAGCATCTAAAATTGCTACTAACGATACTTCTGGTAAATCTAAACCTTCTCTCAATAAATTTACCCCAACTAATACGTCATATTCTCCTAATCTTAAATCTCGTATAATTTCTACTCGCTCTAATGAAACTACATCTGAATGAATATATGCTACTTTAATATTAAGATTCTTTAGATAATCTGTTAAATCTTCTGACATCCGTTTAGTAAGAGTAGTTACTAATACTCTTTCACCTTTTGCTGACCGTGTGCGAATTTCATCGAGCAAATCATCAATTTGATTAAGTACCGGACGCACTTCCACCATTGGATCTAATAAGCCAGTAGGACGAATTATTTGCTCCACTACTACTCCATTGCTCTTTTCTAATTCATATTCCGATGGAGTAGCACTTACAAAGACAGCTTGATGCGTAAGAGCTTCAATTTCTTCGAATTTAAGAGGTCTATTTTCTAAGGCAGAGGGTAATCTAAAGCCATGTTCTACTAAAGTTGATTTTCTTGAGCGATCGCCATTATACATTGCTTTTAATTGAGGAATAGTTACGTGACTTTCATCAATCATTAATAAAAAATCTTCTGGGAAATAGTCAAATAAGCATTGAGGTCTTTGACCGGGTTGTCTGCCTGTTAGATGCATTGAATAATTCTCTACACCGGAACAATAACCAATTTCTTTCATCATTTCGAGGTCATAGAGTGTACGTTGCTCTAATCTTTGAGCTTCTACAAGCTTATCTTCTTTTCTAAGAGTAATCAACCTATCGCTTAATTCATTTTTAATACTCTTAAGAGCAGTTTTCATATTTGTTTCTGAAGTAACGAAGAGCTTTGCAGGAAAAATAGTTGCAAAATCTAGGGTGCGTTGTTTTTTACCAGTAACAGCATTAATAATTGATAAATTTTCAATTTCATCATCAAAGAATTCCATTCTAATAGCATCTTGATTTTCATAAGCCGGTATTACATCAATTACATCGCCACGTACTCTAAAAGTCCCTCGCTGGAAATCGTAATCATTGCGAGCATAATATAAATCATTTAATTTATAAATAAGTTGTTTTCTCGCTATGCGAGTGCCCGGTTTTAGGAATAAAAGGCTTTGTATATAATCTTCTTTGTTTCCAATGGAATAAATGCAACTTACAGAGGCTACTACAATAATATCTTTCCTTTCTTCGATTAAATTACAAGTAGCACGGTGTCTTAATCTATCTATTTCGTCATTAATTGCAAAATCTTTCTCGATATATGTGTCAGTTCGAGGAATATATGCTTCTGGTTGATAATAATCATAATATGAAATAAAATATTCTACTGAATTATTTGGGAAATAATTAGAAAATTCGCTAAAAAGCTGGGCTGCAAGGGTTTTATTCGGTGAAATTACTAAAGTTGGCTTCTGCACTTTTTGAATTACATTTGACATTGTAAAAGTTTTACCAGAGCCGGTAATTCCAAGCAAAGTCTGATATTTATCACCTCGCAAAACACCTTCGGTAAGTTCTTTAATTGCATTTGGCTGATCGCCCGACGGTTTATAATTTGAATTTAATTCGAATTTTCCCAATTTAATTATTTCTGAATTGTAAAGGATTAATTTGATTATCAAATATAGACGGTTAGAATATTTATTGATTATAAGAAAGATTTTTGAATTTTAAAATTCAATATTACTTTTTATTCAAGAATACACTAGTAGCGAATATCCCTCGAAATCTATCGATTGATTAATTATATCCCAATTAAAATAAATAAAACGGACTTTTAATAATAGAATTATGAGTATAACAATGTTTTATATTTAATTTGCACAGGAAATATTGCTAATATATTCTAAAATATTTTTTAATTTTGCTATTTATAAAAGAAAAATAATTATAATTTGAAATGAAATACTTTATATATATAATTCTGATTTTTAGCTTAATTTCTTGTTCTGACGATGTGCATAATAAGCTAATAGAAGGTAACGAACTCCTCAAAAACAAGAAATATTCAGAAGCAGAAGCTGTTTTTTCCGAAGCACTTAAACATAATCCAAATGATTTTAAAGTTAATTTTAATCTGGGTGTGGCTTATTATATGCAAAAAAAATATTCTTTCTCTAACGACCTATACAAAAGTATAATAAAACTCACTAACGATATTTCTTTGCAAGGTGATGCATATTATAATGCTGGCTGCTCATCATATAAATATGCAGTCGATTCTACCTCGCGACCTATATTTCAACTTGAATATTTTAATCAATCAGCAAGCTCATTTGAAAATGCAATGCTCAAAAACCCTAACGATATAAAAGCAAAACAAAACTATCTCTTCATTAAAAATAAAATTGCTGAATTAATGAATAATGAACAAAGTAAAAAGTATAATGATTTATTAAATAAAGAAAAAGAACTTAATGACCAGCAAAATAAATTAAATAATCAAAAAGATTCTTTGCAAAAAGAAAATGAGATAAAGCAACAACAGCAAGACATAGAGCAAATGAAAAAGCAAATGCAAGAACAAGAAAAGCAAGAAAATAATTCTCAAGAACAAAAACAAAATAATGATAAAAACAATTCGGATAATAAGCAACAGCAAAATGATTCAAATAATAATGAAAATAAACAATCCGATTCAAATAAACAGAATGAACAACAAAATCAGCAAAATCAAGCTAATGAAAAAAAGAAACAAGATCTAGAAAAACAACTTAGTCAAGAAAAAGAAAACTATAAAAATGAAAATAAAAAGCTCGACAACGAAAAAAGCAAATTGCAATCTGAAAAAAATAAACTTGAAAAAGAAAAACAAAAATTAGAAAAGACACCGAATAATCAAAAAAATGAACAAGAAAAAAATATTGAAAAACAAAATAAAAATACCCAAAAACAAGAACAAATTACCAATGAACAACAGCAAAAATTAGAAAACATTAAAAAGAAAATTCAAAATTTGCAGATGCAACTAGCTAAATTCCAACAAAATGAGCAGAATAGCCCTCAAGGTGAAGCTATACAATTAAATGAAGGAAGTTTTAAAAATTCCAAAATAAAACAAAATGAAGCAGAAATAATCTTACGCACTTTAAATGAAGACGAAAAGCAATTGCAAAAAAAATTAAAGCAAAGAAATCAATCTACTAGTTCTTCAAGAAAGAAAAAATGGTAATTATAGAATTCTAATTAATGTATTAAAATACTTTTTGAATTTCGGCACACAGTTTGCAAAGCTAGTATTATGATTAATAAATTCAAAAAGCAAAATAATTAATTAAATAAATTCAAAGGTTTTAACGATGAACATAACAACAATAAAGCACCAACCGCTAACTTCAAGAGAAAACTTAGCTTTCAAAAATGCAGAAGTACTTAACAAAAAAGATATTCAAAAAGCTGAAATAGCACCAAAAAGTACTCAAGATATTCAATGGCAACAAAATGTCTTATTAGATGCAATAACTTCTTTGGAGAATAATATGCAAACTAATAATAATCACCCACTTGGGCGAGCAGATTATAGTCCGATTGAAAATTTCGAAGAAGCACTTAGCGAATTACCATTTTTTAGTTCCGATATCTTCAAAAGTCAAGCACTTGGGGCGCAAGCTAATCTCCGCCCTCAAGATATAGCTTCACTTTTTAGCGAGAATTAGAATATAAAACTAATATTATATAAATACAAAAACCACAGAAATACAATAAGTTTTTCTGTGGTTTTTTATAAATTTGCTAATTAAATTAGATTTTAATCATTTAATACTTCTTCTTGCTTGCCATGGCATGCTTTATATTTTTTGCCACTTCCGCAAGGGCAAGGATCATTTCTTCCAATTTTAGCCTCAGTTTTTCTATAGGTCACTGGTTTTGGAATATCACCATTTTCATTAGGATTAGGAGATTGAAAACCACTTCGTACATATTCCGGAACACCTGAATCAGAGTGTGAGAATGTCATATTACTTTGAGTAACAGAAGTATTTTTTCTATTTCTACCTCTGTGATTCATATTCATTTGAGGTGGTAGGAATGTGCCATCTTGAGTATTTTCAATAATTTGAGGGAAGAAACGGAATGCTAGGATTACAGCCCCTTTATTTATTTCATTTATTAAATTTGAGAAGAGCCCAAATGCTTCTTGTTTATATTCTAACAAAGGATCTTTTTGTCCATAAGAACGCAAATGAATACCTTCTTTTAGGTCGTCCATTTCTCTTAAATGTTCTTTCCATTTGTCATCAATAGTTTGCAATACGGCTACTTGTTCAATTTTAGCTGCGAGTTCAATACCAATTAATTCTTCTTTTCTATTATAAAATTCATTAGCAGCGCTATGTACTATTTCGATAGCTTGTTCGCGTGTCATATTTTCAAATTCGCTTTCTTCAATTTTGATATCACTAAGCAAATTTGACCTAACAGCATTTATAAATTCTTTCAATCTTTTTTCTTCATGATATTCATCATACCATTCGCCAGCCATTATATCCACATATTCGAAAAGCTCACTTTTAAGTCTTTCACCTCTTAAAGCAGATTTTCTGCGAGTATAAATAACCTCTCTTTGCATATTCATTACATCGTCATATTCAAGTAATCTTTTTCTAATGCCAAAGTTATTTTCTTCTACTTTTTTCTGAGCTCGTTCTACTGATTTAGAAATCATAGAGTGCTGAATTGGCTCTCCATCAGGTACTTTTAGGCTTTGCATCACACCGGCAATTCTCTCTCCACCGAATAATCTCATTAAATTATCTTCAAGAGAAATATAGAATTGTGAAGATCCTGGATCGCCTTGTCTGCCGGCTCTACCTCTTAACTGTCTATCGATACGACGGGCATCATGCCTTTCAGAACCAATAATTACTAGTCCGCCGCTTTGTTTTACAGTTGGAGATAATTTAATATCAGTACCACGCCCAGCCATATTTGTTGCAATTGTTACAGCCCCTTTTTGTCCTGCTAATGCAACTATGTCTGCTTCTTTTGCGTGCTGCTTAGCATTTAATACATTATGTGGGATTCCCTTTCTTTTAAGCATCTTGCTTAAAATTTCTGATACTTCTACAGATGCAGTTCCTACTAATACAGCTTTTCCTTTAATTACTTCTTCTTGTACTTGTTCAATAATCGCATTATATTTTTCGCGTTTAGTGCGGAAGATTAAATCTTCTTCATCATTTCTTACAATTGGTTTATTTGTAGGAATTATAGTAACATCGAGCTTATAAATTTTTTCAAATTCGCCAGCTTCAGTATCAGCAGTACCGGTCATACCAGCTAATTTTTTGTATAATCTAAAGTAATTTTGCAGAGTAATTGTTGCCATAGTCTGTGTATCACGTTCTACTTTTACATTTTCCTTTGCTTCGATAGCTTGGTGCAAGCCTTCGCTGTATCTTCTACCTTCTAAAATACGACCTGTAAATTCATCAACGATCATAATTTTATTGTCTTGCACTACATATTCTACATCTTTTTCATATAAAGAATAAGCTCTTAATAATTGATTTAATGTATGCACAACATCGCTACGCTGAGCATAGACTAAATTAACTTTATCTTTTTGATTTCTTCTTTCTTTTTCGTCAATCTCAGTATTTCCTTCGATTGCACTTAATTGAGATGCTATATCCGGTAATATGAATATATCAGGATCTGGTTGCCCTTGAGTGAGAATAGCTCTTCCTTTGTCTGTAATATCAATTTGATGATTTTTTTCATCTATAGTATAGTATAATTCATCATCTATTTCGTGCATACGTGAGCTTTTATCTCGCATATAGAATATTTCAGTATCACGCAAAAGAGTTTGCATTTCAGGTTCTTGCAAAATTTTAGCTAATCTCTTATGCTTTGGTAACCCATGATTTGCTCTAAGGAGCAGAATGCCTAATTGTTCTTTAGTTTCCTTTGTATTATTTTGAGCTTGCAATTTAGTAGCTTCTGCTGTGATTTCATTAACTAATCTATTTTGGTAGTCAACTAATTTCCTAACCAAAGGATTCATTTCATTAAACTTTTGGTCAGATTGTCCTACAGGACCAGAAATTATAAGTGGAGTACGAGCTTCATCAATTAGCACTGAATCGACTTCATCAACTATAGCATACCAATGAGGTCTTTGTACCATTTGCTCTTGGTCTGCCACCATATTATCACGCAAATAATCAAAACCAAATTCATTATTTGTGCCGTAAGTCAAGTCCATATTATAAATGTCTTTTCTTTCGTCTGGGTCCATATTAGAAAGGATTGAACCAACGCTCACTCCTAAGAAATTATATACAGGACGCATCCAATCAGCATCACGCTTTGCTAAATAATCATTTACAGTTACCAAATGAACGCCCTTGCCTGCGAGTGAATTCAAATACATAGGTAATACTGCCACCAATGTTTTACCCTCTCCTGTTGCCATTTCGGAGATTTTGCCGCTATGAAGGACGATGCCACCCATAAGCTGTACATCATATGGTACCATATCCCAAGTATAAGTATGACCTGCATAATTATAAGTGTGCTTTTGGTCTGATAATCTTTTGCAGGCTTGCTTTACAACAGCAAAAGCTTGAGGTAAAATTTCATTAAGAGTATTGTCTGCAGTTTCAAATATATTTTTATCTAATTGTTTAATTTTTTCGTTAATGTCGGCGGTTTCTCCGGGAGTAAGGACTTCATTTTTAAGCTTTTCTGATAATGTATTTTTTTCATTTTCTAAGTCTTTAGTCCTATCATAGATTAGAGATTTGAATTCTTCAGTTTTACCTTTTATTTCCTCATCGCTTAATGAATTAAATTTATTAAAGAACTCATTAATTTCAGCTACTATTGGTTGCATTGACTTTACGTCTTTATCGTGCTTTGTGCCACCGAATATTTTTTTTACGAAATCTAACATTTTTTTATTTATTTTTAATTTTCTTATAATAAGAGATATAAAGACGAAATATTTAATAATATGTTTTATATATTCAAAAAGAGCTTTCTCATATTTTACAAGAGAAAACTCTATTTTTAATATTTTATTTATAACAGTTAATTAATTCTATAATTAATTTTTAAATGTTATGTAGAATAAATCTTTCCAATATTTGCAAATAACAAATGAGAATCAGAATTGAGAATTCTAATTACTCCAATACTTCTGGCACATAAGATTTTTTCTTTTGGCTATTCTCGTAATAAAATATAGCAAAATATAAAATTATTGCAAATAAGAATGTCAATAGAGCAATATTTTTACCAGAATAATATGATTCGCATTCAAACTTTAATTCAATATTATGTTTGCCCTTAGGGAAATCAATTGCTCTAAATCCATAATTTGCTGCATAAATTTCTGTTTCTTTGCCATCGATGTACGCTTTCCAATCTGGATAATATATTTCGCTAAAGCATAAAATTGCATCTTCATCGCTTGAGGCTGAGTATTTAATTAAATTACTACTATATTCAGTAATTTTAACATTATTATTAACCGAATCCGCTTTTTTACCACTTAATTGCAGTTTATTGTTTTTCTCTAAGACTACTGTATTTTTGAAATCATTACCAGAAATTAAGTTAAACTCATTATTTTTTGATGTTTCCGTTAGCTTTTCAGTTGGAACAGTAGTAGAGTTATATACGAACCATGCAGGACCAAATGCTGTTTCTCTTTTCATCCAAGCTAAATTCATAATTGTACTATCAATTTCTAATGAATATCTCACATTCTTCATATCGTTAATTATAGAAGCTGGAGTGATAGGAATTTTAATTCTATTTAAAAGTAGTGGATTATATCCCTCTACGAGCATAATATTGTCTATCATACCTTGATTATCTTCCATTGGGCGAGCAAGAGTCCTTCCATTTTCGTCGTATAACCTCATTTTCACACGGAAAACATCATTAGGAGGAGTAGCAGTAAGTAATTTTTTTAAATCTTGATTATTGTTATATGCACTTGCATATTTTTCAAGAGGATTTTCGTCAGATATATTAAAATCACCTCCAGCAGAATATAAATCGACGAAGACTAATAATGCAATGATAGAACCAATAATAAGATTATTTGCTTTAATTCGAAGTGCAATAAAAGAAATAATTGATATTAACGCTACAAACAATAATGCAATCATTCCATAATTATTTACTCCGCTAATTAAATCTTCCGGAGTATTAAACACTGAAGAATATACTCCAAAAGCTCCTAAAATCACGAAAAATAAAACTATTCCAAATGAAAGGAAGAACTTTCTTTTTATTGCAGTGCTAAAATCTCTTTGATATAAAGTATCGAATCCAATTCCTGCCATATATGCAAATGCTAATGAGACAATGAACATTATTCTTGCTGGATTTCTAAATAAACCAAAGAATGGTAAATTATAAAAAATATCGAAAATAAAGAAATTCTTACCAAGAGCAAATAGAGTCCCAAAAATTGCTAATATTAGCATTAACTGAATATCACGTCTTTTAAAATTTGCAAATGCACCAAATAGTCCTAAGGCAAGAATCGCAATTCCAAAATAAAATGATGTTTCCCAATAATTATGAATCCCCACACCTTGTAAATAATAAGGTACTTTCATATCTGAATTACCATTCACATCTCCAAATAACTTTGGTATAAATGCAGTAAATATTTGTTTTGTAGATAATGAACCCTGAGTAACAAATTCATAAGAAGAATCACCACGCACTGTATGCTCTACCATAGCTTGAGTAGGTTTATATTGCACCATAAAAATACCTGCAGCAATACCAATTGTTATTAAAGCTGCAACTGGAGAAAACCACTTTTTATTACCTTTTAATACTTTATCTTTGTAATTTACTACAAAATACCAGATAAAAATTATTAAAAGCACTAAGCCTTCATATAATGCGATTTGAGTATGCCCCGATAGCATGCTTAGTCCTAAAATTATTCCTGCAATAATCCCTGATTTAATATCTCCAAAACGCACCCCTTTTAAGAAAAACATAACTACTAATGGGAACCAAGATAAATGATGGACAATCATTGGGTGAATTGCATGAGTAACCAAAATTAATGAAAATGAATAACCAATTGCAACTATAATACTTGCTATTTTGCTCATTTTCATTGATTTTGCAAGGAAAAAAGTATTAATTTGAGCTATAAAGAAATGCAATATTATCATTAATTGTAATGCTGAAAAGCTTAAATTACCATCGCTTCCGAAAAATAAACCTAATATTCTATTTAATGGATAGAAAAATCCAACTTGCAAATCTGCTAAAAATGGCATTCCGCTGAAAGTATATGGATTCCAAAATGGAATATTCATATTTGCAACTTCCTTTGCAGCAAAATTCTGCAATGGATAAACAAAGCGAACGATATCTTCCCAAAAAAAAGAATTACCGAAGATAATATCCCAGAAAAATATTAATGTAGTTGCAAAAAATATAATAATTGCAACATATGTTGGTAAATCTTTAAAATTCTTTAAATTAGCTTTGCCAGTATCAGTAATATTATTCGATTTGACCGAATTATTAATTTTTTGATTCTTTTTATTACTTTGTAAATTTTTACTCATTTTTATTAATTCCAAAATAATTAACAATAATCAGAAATAATTGCTTTTATCAAGAATAATAATATTTAATTATTTCCATTTACAAAAATAAGCTAATTTTAATAAAAAGTTATATTTTTTATTATTTCTTGTTTATAATGGGAATTGATTTTTTTGATAAATTCCTTTTCTCTCAGAATAAATTCACTTCTCCATACAGATGAATTTGATTTTAATTTTAGATTACCATTTTTTAATGAAATCACATTAATTTTATTTGCAGCAATATCACCAATTATTAATTTCCAATCTTTTTTAATATTTTCGAGATGAATGAATTCTCCCATTTGATTCTTCTCGATGTAGATTTTGATAAGATCTTTTAGAGTATGTAAATTTCCATTTTCCATATAATTATAATTTAGCTACAGCTCCATCGATAATTTCAAATATTTTATAATTTAATGAATCATTTATATTATTTGTGCCATTATCGTTATGGTTAATGGAGGATAAGTTTTTTAAAAAATTCGTATAATTCACCGATATAAAAGTCTGCGCTT
Source organism: uncultured bacterium (assembly GCA_937875295.1). Taxonomy (GTDB): domain Bacteria; phylum Bacteroidota; class Ignavibacteria; order Kapaibacteriales; family UBA2268; genus CALLXS01. Next base: position 10,638 of record CALLXS010000012.1, read on the forward strand.
TGTGGTGTTTTACTAAATCCAATACTTTTTCTATTCTATCCTGATCTAATTCAGAAAAGATATCATCAAGCAAAATTATTGGTGTTTCGTTTCTAATTTCCTTTATAAACCTGAATTCTGCAAATTTTATAGCTACAAGTAATGATTTATGCTGTCCCTGCGAAGCATATTTATGGGCGATGCCACCATTAATTTTTATTTTTAAGTCGTCTTTTTGCGGACCAAATAAGTTCATTCCCCTCCTTAATTCATCTTCTCTATGCTGCTGAGCAATAGATGAAAGTTCATTAGTAATACTCTCAATTGAAGATAAATCTTTGATTTCGCTCGGCTTATATTTTAGCTCTACAACTTCTTTTCCGTCGCTAACTTCATTATATAATTGCAAAAAGTGCTTAGCAAAGATAGAAATAAATTCAGATCTCTTATAAATAATTTCGGCAGAAATTTTTATTAATAATTCAGTTAAAATATCAAATTGATTTAAATCGATAATATTACTTTTGGCGTAATGCAATAAAATTGTGCTTCGTTGCCTTAATATTCTTTTTAATTTCAACCAATTATTTAAATATGATTTATAACTTTGAGATAAAATTCTGTCTATTAAAGCTCTGCGATCTATAGGAGATCCATTTGTAATCTCTTTTAAATCAGGTGATAAAACGACTATGGGTAATTCACCTATTAAGTCTTTGGGTAAGATGTTATCACCAATGGAATTACAAATGTTTTTCTTCCCATTACGTACATATTTTATATTTGCGAAATAGGGAATATTTAGGTCGTTAGTAGCGGAAAGCGATATTGAATAATCTTCAGAATTATTATTTAGTATTATGCTATCGGGGATTTGCATAAAACTTTTTGATAATCCGGCTATTGATATGGCTTCAAGTATTGAAGTTTTGCCAGCACCATTTAATCCCTGAAATATATTAATTTCGGGGGCAAAATTAAATTCGCTAATTTTATGGTTGCGAATATTACTAATTATTAACTTTGTAATTTTCAATTAAAGCAAAGTGATGATAAAAGAGATATTTGGTTGAGTGAAAATATAAAACGATATAAATAAAATTGCTTATAATAATAAATAGCAAATTTTATAAATTTAATAATACTTATAATTGAAAATATTAATTCCCTGTGAGGAAGTGTATTTTTTCGATTCTTATCATATGCCTACCACCTAAAAATTCACCTTCTATAAATGTTTGTGTTATTTTTTTGGCTAATTCTAAATCTATGATTCTTGCACCCAGATTTAACACATTTGCATTGTTATGTTGGCGAGCTAATTCTGCCATTTTTTCATTTGTGCATAAAGCTGCACGTACTCCCGTTACTTTGTTAGCAGTGATATTCACACCGATACCTGTACCACAAATAATAATTCCATAATCAGCTATGCCTCCAGCGATAGCTTCCGCTGCTGGGAATGCATAATCGGGATAATCTACAGGTTCATCTGAATATGTCCCGAAATCAAGGGCTTGATGATCTAATTCTTTAATGAATGCGATTAATTCTTTCTTTAAATTATATCCGGCGTGATCTGATGCAAATGCGATTTTCATTTCTAATTATTAGGATTATCTTAATTTGTTTATAATATATAGTTGACAATTTATAATAAATTTTATTTTTATTTCTTAATAATTCAATATCAATAGGATATTTATAACATTTAAAATTATTAAAATTATTATTTTTCTAGAAATTCATTTAAATATTTTTCATACTCTGCTTCGGGTAGTCCTATTTGATTAAATTTCCCACTAGCTTTTCTTTGCCTAAAAGCTTCATAAATACTTACAGCACATGCAACTGAAATATTCAAGCTTTGTATCATTCCCACTTGAGGAATTAATATATTCTTATCTGCCCCAGCGAGTGCTTCTTCACTCACTCCAGAGTGCTCATTTCCTAGTACTAATGCAAAAGGAATTGTAAGGTCAATATCATAAATAGAAACTGCTTCCTCGGATAGATGAGTAGTATAAATAAGTTTACCTTCATTTCTTAGCTGTGCATAGCATTCTTGAATTGAATTATGATATATTGCATTTACCCATTTTTTAGCACTTGCAGAGCTTGTGTTAGAAAGATTAGTAATAATATCATCTCGCGTATTTACTATATGTGCTTCTAATATTCCAACAGCGTCACAACTGCGGAAGACAGCTGATACATTATGAGGATCTGCAATGTTTTCAGCTACAATTGTGAAATCTTTGTGTCTATGATACATCACATTTTCAATTTTTTTTATTCTCTCTTCTGTCCTAAATTGTGGTATTTTTTTAATATTCTTGTTCATTAATTTTAAAATTTATTAATTTATTATTTTTCCTAAAGTGAAATGATAGAGAGATATTCCAACAGATATAGCTAAATTAAGTGAATCTGCGTTTTTATTTCCTTTTATAATATATTTATTTTCAATTTTATTTAATAAGTCCTGCGTTAAACCTTTTGATTCATTTCCAAAAATCAGACCATATTTGCTCGGAGTTATTATTTCGCTCAATTCCATAGTAGCATCTAAGGATGCTGCATATAATTTATGGGTTGGAAAATTAATTTTGCAATACTCAATAATATCCTCTACATAAATTACATTTAGATGAAACAAATTACCCATCGTAGAGCGAATAGTTTTAGTATTATAAATGTCTACTGAATTTTTAGAAATAATAATATTATTGATACCAAACCAATATGCTGAACGAATGTTCGTACCTAAATTACCGGGATCTTGAATATTTTCAAACCCCACGAATGAGTCTATATTAAAATCAATTTTATTCTCCGGAATAGCACCAATTGCTATCACACCCTGAGGCGTACTTGTCGATGCAATAGAATTAATTTGCCATTGATGAGCAGAAAGCAAGCTTATATTATTTTCTTGAGCAAGCTCAATTAAATGATCAATAGTACCTTTTTCCGATAGCATAGAATCATAAATCAAATATTTGCATTTATATTTCGATTTTAATAATTCTTCACATATTTTTATACCTTCGGCGATAAATAAATGCTCAGCATCTCTATACTTTTTTTGCTTGAGAGAAGCAAATTTCTTTATTTGAGCTGAAGTTATTGGAGTAGCTTGGCTCATTTCAATTGCATTTTAATATTTATAGCATCAACAATTCTGTTATGAATAATTGGAATCTCTTCGTCTGAATATATTTTAATAAATCTCTCAGGTGATTTATCAGCTAATTCACGGAATCCATCAATTAATTTTAGGTAAAATTCTTTCCCTGAGGTCTCTATTCTATCATGTGTTCTTTTCTTACTTCTTTTCATAGCTTCATCATAATCTACATCAAGCAAAATTGTAATATCCGGGATGCGTCCCATAGTAGCTATATCATTCAATTTATGAATTAAATCTAAATCTATACCTCTCCCATAGCCCTGATAAGCTGTAGTAGAATCAAAATACCTATCACATAAAATTATTTTTCCAGCTTTAAGAGATGGTTCAATTATATGTTCGACTAAATGCGAACGAGAAGCTTCAAATAGCAATAATTCGGTAATTGGATTAATATGTTCTTCGGAATTGAGTAATATTGATCTAATATCTTCAGAAAGAGGTAAACCACCAGGCTCTCGCAAGCAAAGTACTTCCTTACCTTGAGAAATAAAATATTTACTAAGTAATTTTAATTGTGTTGATTTGCCACAACCATCAATGCCTTCGAAAGTAATGAACATAATATATGAGATTAATTATAATAATCTATTTTAATGTGTAATATTTAATAATCAGCAATTTAATAAAAATTTTATATTTATGAAAATAATATTATATGTAATAACTTTTATTTTAAAATTATTTCATTGTTGTTTTAACTTAACTTTCTTTATTTCGTATTTTTAATATTGCCTGTTTCTAAAATAAATTATTTTTAGTATCAATTTCATATAATCTATATATTTTCAAAGTCCTATGTCCGAAAAGAAAAAAATAAATTATCCAGCTATATTTTTTTTAGCAATAGCAATTATTTTAAGTATAATTCTAATAAAAAATAATGTCAGTGAGAATAATAAGAAATATGATGCTACTACTGTAATGAGCAGAATAGAGAATTTACAGGAGCTAACTCTAGTAAAATATAATTATACTGGAGTAATTGGATTCGATGAATATCTTAAAATTTTAGATTTAAATATTCCTTTTACTAAGAAATATTTTCTCCTTAAATATACCGGTTACGTAAAAGCTGGAATCGAGCTAAAAGATACTAAAATAGAAGTTAACAATAATTCTGCAATTGTAATATTACCCAAACCTAAAATATTCGATTCATTTATCGAAGAAAAATCAATTCAAGTCTATAATCAAAGCGAGAATGTATTTAATCATATTAGAATAGATGATTATAACAAGGCTATTATTGAAGAAAAGAATAAAATCAAAGAAGCAGCTATTCAGCAAGGAATATTAAAATCTGTTACAGAACAAGCCCACTTAGTAATTAGCTCTCTATTAGTAGATATGAAATTCGAAAAAATCGAAATAAAAGATAATGAGGGAATCGTTATCGTAAAAAAAGTTGATTAGAAATTAACTTTAAAGAATAATTCTTTTTCTTTTTGAAATACTTTTATCTATCTAATTTATCATAAAAAAACAGGATTTATACTATTAAATAACTATAATTTAAAAGTCTAAATCCTGTATTTTGTTATTTTTTATCTTTATTTTATATACTTATCTGCAATATTTGCAAATTCATCAATATAATTCAATAAATTTTTGATTTCCAAAGATAAGAATCTATCAGTATTTAAGAAATTATTCTTTTTATCGTAGATCTTAGATTTTTTTCTAATAGCTTGATAAAATTCATAAGTAGCTGGAGCTAAGATTTCCTTAGGGTCACTTTCTAATCCAGCTTTTTTAAATTGTTCCATTCTTAATGTAACTGCATAAAGCCCAGTCAGGATATTAATAGATAATATTTTTTCTACATTTTCTATAATTTGAATCGCTTGACGAGCAGCAATAGTACCCATACTAACGTGATCTTCAGTATTCTCGCAAGTAGGAATAGAATCTGCTGACGCTGGATGAACTATTACTTTATTTTCTGATGCAATTGATGCTGCTGTGTATTGAGGAATCATTAAGCCAGAATTTAAGCCACTATTTCCTACTAAAAATGGAGGTAATACATCATTTGTAGCACTATCTACCATTTTATTTATCTGACGTTCGAGAATATTCCCCATTTCAGAAATTGCAAGCTTTAGATAATCCATCACAAGAGCAATTGGTTGACCATGGAAATTACCACCAGAAATCGCTTTGTCGTCATCAGCGAAAATAAGAGGATTATCGCAAGCAGCGTTCAATTCATTTTCTACTATATCTTTAATATGGTGAATTGCTGCAAGAGAAGCACCAAAAACTTGCGGAATACATCTAATTGAATATGAATCTTGAGGTTTCCATTTCTTTTTGGCATAAGCTAAAATATCAGCAGCTGCGAATTCTTCTTCGGCTTTTAAAATGTTAATAGCCTTGTCGCTAATCTGCTTTTGCTTTTGTGTATTTTTCTCTTTTGCAATTTTTTGTAATTCTTCAAGTGCTTTTGGCGATTTTATTAAATTATTCGCTAATACTTTATCTAAGATATCCTTTTGAGTGATATCAATCATTTTAGAGCCATTAAGAAGTTTTGTAAGCATATTGGCAGTTTCAATCTGTCCAGAATGCTGACGAGCTTGATGAATTTTCTCAAAAGCGAAAGCATCTTTTCTTGCTCCTAATGCTTCATATAAAAGAGCAGAAGCCAAAGTAGCAGATTTAAATAATCTCTCAGCCCGGTGAATTGCAGTTGCTCCAAGAGCTGCCATTACAGTAGTACCATTATTAAGGGCAAGACCTTCTTTGTAGCTTAATTTAATCGGTTTATAATTTATATATTTAGCTTCTTCGGAATCAACAAATTCTTCGGTTTTCCATTTTATATCTTGATATTCAATTTCTCCCTCTCCAATTAGTGGCAACGCCATATGAGATAATGGGCATAAGTCTCCGCTTGCTCCCACAGAGCCTTGCTTTGGTATAAGTGGGTGAATTTGATTATTTAATAAGAACTCAAGTTGACGTACAGTAATTTCGCGAATGCCCGAAAAGCCCTTTAGTAAAGTGTTTAACCTGATAGCCATAATAGCTCTACTAATTTCAGAAGAGAAATACTTTCCGATACCGCAAGCGTGCGACCGAAGTAAGTTAATCTGCAATTCTTCAGCATTTTCAGGGGATATTTGTTTATCTACATTAGAGCCGAATCCGGTAGTAATACCATAAACAATTGATCCATCTTTTACTTTTTCTTCTACATATTTTCTGCTTTTTGCTAATTTTGAAGTATCAATTTCTACTTCGTTATAATTAAAAGCTATATCTATTAATTGTTTGATATTTAGGTCTGAACCGTTTAATTTTATTTTATTCATTTTGCTTATAAATTATTTTTTCTTTTCTGATTCTTCTTTTTTCTTCTTTGCTTTATCTGGGCTGACCACTACAGAAATTGTTCTACCTTCAGATAAAACACTTTGATCTACTTTTGCTATATCTTTTACAGCTTCTACAAATCTTTCAATTAATTCTTTCCCAATATTTTGATGAGTAATTTCTCTACCTCTAAATAGGACGGATACTTTTACTTTATTTCCATCTTCAATAAATTCACGTGCATGGCGGACTTTGAAATTAAAATCATGAGTATCAGTCCTCCATTTGAAGCGGATTTCTTTCATCTGCTGATTTTGCTGAGTTTTCTTTTGAGTTTTTTCCCTTTTTTGTTGCTCATATTGAAATTTACCATAATCAATAATTTTGCAAACGGGGGGTTTAGCTTGTGGTGCTATTTCTACTAAATCTTTTTCTTGCTCTTCAGCCATACGTAGTGCAAGTTCGCGTTTCATAATACCTAATTGAGTACCATTTTCGTCTACTACTCTTAGCTCTTTGGCAAATATTTGATCATTTATTCTTTGTTGATTTTCATTTTGCCCTTTATTATGTGCATATTTATTATTCTTGCCAAGAGTTTTATTACCTTTGTAAGGAGAAGAATATGCAGGACGATTGAATGTATTTGATTGCCTATTTTGCCCAGAATTATTATTTTGACCTACGGGGCGAGATGTATTTGTATTTCGATTTTGCTCTGATTGAGCTGTTTGAGTAGTTGCATTACTACTCGTATTATTGGTTTTATGAACTTCTTGTTGAGAAAGAGTATCGTTTTGCTTCAATTATTACCTATAAATTAATTTAAAAATGTAGAAAATATATATTCACAAAATTAATATTTTTTACAGTTATAAAAAAGTAAATTCTTTATAATTATATGTTTTTTAACAAAATTACTAACTTTTCGTAAGAATTATTACAAAATCATATAAATTAAATTATTGCTTAGTAATTTCGTCTACTCAATATTAAAAGTATATAACTAAATATTTTCAATTTAATAATTAATGCAAAGATCTGACAATTTAAATAATAAAATGAAGATAACTAATTATAAAAAATATATAATCCCTTTTTTGCTAATATTTTTTATAAATATAAATAATGCTTTTTCGGCTTCATTCACGGCATCGGTAAATAATAACAATGTCGAAGTTGGAGAGCAAGTGCAAATTACATTCAAGGTAGATAAAAACAAAGTTAGTGGCTTCAAACCTCCCACTTTTAAAGGTTTTAGCGTGCTAATGGGACCAAGTCAATCTAGCTATACTCAAATTATTAATGGCAATGTGTCGCAATCATTTTCATATTCTTATGTGCTTAGAGCTGAGGCTCCTGGTGAGTATGAAATTGGAGCTGCACAAATCAATGTTGATGGCAATGTGCTGCGTTCCAATCCTATTAAAATAAAGGTGTCAAAATCAAAAAACAAGCAACAACAACAAGTTGCCCCAGGTTCATCACAGCAAAATCAACAACAGAACCAACAGCAGCAAGAAAAAACTTTAAGCAAGGAAGCAAATGATTTAATAAGTAAGCACTTATTTGTAAGATTAAATGTAAATAAAAATCAAGCGTATCAGGGCGAACCTGTTTATGCCACTTATAGACTATATATAAATCCTGAATTAAATGTACTAAGTGCATCAGCGCCTAAGCAACCTATGTTCAATGGATTTTGGTCGCAAGAATTCAAAATTGACCAAATTCAATATTCAGGCTCTGAAACAATAAATGGGATAAATTATCGCTATGCTGATATTGCAAAAGTATTACTTATCCCACAGCAAATAGGAAATCTAACTATTGAGCCATTTGAAATGGAATTTATTGTTAGGTTGCGAGTGCAAAATCAAAAACAAAGGCAAAGAGATCCTTGGGGATTTGATGATTTCTTTGACGACCCTTTTTTCGGAGGAGCTAATTATCGAGATTTTAAATATATAGGGAAATCTGCCACCGGGAAATTAAATGTATTACCTCTCCCTGAGCCTATTCCAGAATATTTTGCAAATGGTGTGGGATCTTATAAATTTACTGCTTCAATTGATAAAAATAAAGTAAAAACAAATGAACCCTTTAGCTTGAAATATAAAGTAGAAGGAATGGGCAATCTAAAGTTGGTGCAACCTCCTATTTTAAATTTGTCAAAAGATTTAGAACAATTTGACCCAAAATTTGATGAAAATATAAATATCACCTCCGCCGGAATGATAGGCGATAAAACATTTGAATATATCATAATTCCTCGCTCGCCCGGGAATTATACAATTCCTTCAGTATCATTTGTTTATTTCGATTATAATCAAAAAAGATATTTTACAATTAATTCCGAAGAATTTTCTATCGAAGTAGAAAAAGGAATGTATCAAGATATTAATTCAAATTATTCTGATGTAAATAGAGATATTAAATTTATAAAGGATAATACTACTCTAAATCAAAATAATCGTAATTTCCTTAATTCTATATGGTTTTATATTTTTTCTTCACTTCCTATTCTCACATTTATTTTTATATTCCTTTATAAAAGAAAAAAGGAAAATGACGAACTTAATATTGCTCAAATTAATAACAAAAATGCAGCTAAATATGCTAAAAAACGTCTCTCCGGAGCTAGGAAATATTTAGATATGGGTAGTATACCAGAATTTTACGAAGAACTCCACCGAGCGATGCTTGAATATTTTTCTAATAAATTCGATATAAAATCTGCTGATTTAAGTAAAGATAATATTCAAAATATTATGATACAAAATGGATATGAAAGTGAATCCGAGAAAACATATAAAATATTAGAATTATGCGAAATGGCTCGATATACTCCATATTCTCAGATAGAAAATGCACAATATTTGCTAACTCAAAGCGAAGAAGTTATTATGAAAATGGAGCAAAGGAGGAAATAATGAGGATATTTAATAAATTAAATAAAATAGCCGTTCTCTTGATAGTATTTATAATTTATATATCAACTAACAATTTAGTACTATTTGCAGAAAATAGCAAATCAAATATTGATTATCAGGCATTATTTAAAGAAGCTAATAATTTCTATAAATCAGATAATTTTATAGGAGCATTAGAGAAATACGAAAAAATATATAATTCAGGTTATAAATCCTCTGAATTATTGTATAATATTGGTAATACTTATTATAGATTAGGTAATTATCCAAAAGCAATTTTATTTTACGAAAGAACTAAAAAACTCACACCTAACGATAATGATTTAAATATTAATCTTAACCTTGCAAATGCAAAAATTGTTGATAAAATTCAAGTCATAGAACCATTTTTTATTTACAGCTGGGCAAAAAATATTAGAGATGTATTTAGCTCTAATACTTGGGCTTTACTATTTATTATTTTTTTATTTATTGTCTGTGGTGTATATACTCTCCGCTTGTATTCACAAGTACCTAGCAGAAGAAGAAAGATACTTTCTGCAAGTGGAGTAGTTTCAATTTTACTTTGTATTTTTTCATTAACAATTGGAGTACTGAGGCTAAAAGCTGAAAATTCCAATGCAAATGCGATAATTATGCAAAGCACAATTGATATAAAATTAAGCAACGACCCTGCTTCTGAGATAGCATTTACTCTGCACGAAGGCACAAAAGTTCAAATATTAGAATTCCAAGAAAGCAACTATAAAATTAAAATAGCAGATGGTCGCCAAGGATGGCTTCCTACAAATATGGTAGAAGTGATTTAAAGCTGAATTTTCTGGGAAATAATAAAAAATAATATGGAATATCATTTTTAAATCTCCAACCGCTGGGCTAAGCCAGCGGTTGAAAAATCAATTATTTTATTATTTTATAATAATATTTTTGCAGTCCTTATAAACCGATGAATTAAATATTAAATAATACATTCCGCTCGGCAAGCCATGAGTAGAAAATGAATAATTGCCATGTCCTGTAGATGGATCATAATTAACGCTACCGCTTAAATCTAACACTTTGCTACCATTTATATTATACAAATCCATTGTAAGACCACTAATCAAATAGGGCATAGCAAAAAATTTACCGCTCACTTTTGATTCTATTCCAACTGGATTAGGAAATGGAGACTCAAATACCAAAGACTTATTATGATAATCATCTTCTATGCCCGATGAATAGTGGTCATAGACATAGACATAAAAAGGTTTTACTGTATCCTTATCGTAAACGTCTTTACTAGGAAAATATATTTTATTGTCGTTAGACATAAAACAATCCATATATAATTGATTTTCATGTCCCAAAATTAATTCTTGTGGTAATTCTAATGGTGTGATTTTATTATCAATATCGCGAATAAGCATAAGCCGGAATTTATTATTATCTTTACTCGAAGTGGTTATATAATATTCAGTACCATTTGAGTCAATAAATATATCTCGATGCCCTCTGTCTAAATAGTAATGCAAATCATCAAAGTCTTGTTGAACATATTTATATGATTTTTGCAAAATATTATATATTAAAATCAAGCTATATCCATAGTATGTAAGAATTAATTCATTTTTGATTGGATTAAAAACCATATTGATTAATCTATTATCTTTATATTGGAATTTTTTGTAAAAATTATCTTTAGTATTAGTGAGGCTATCAAATACTGCTATTTCTTCATCAATTAATGTATTTAGATTTAATTTATTTATAGCACCATTCCAAGTATAAAATAAGTCATCATTTGCCGCAAAGAAGTAATTATAAATAAGAAGAAATTCTTTCTTTATATGCGATATCCTCTCCCAAGGTTTTGTTATTAATTTCCATTTTCCCTCAACTAATTTATAGATACCACTTTTGCCTACATTAGGATAGACGCCATTACCACCTATACAGAAGAATTCATCTTTTGAAGTTATGTGAATATTTAATACAATAATATTAAATATACTATCTACTGGCAGATTATTAGTAGGTGTTGTATCAAGCGTATCTATAAAAGTCATTGGCACTTTTATGTGAAGATTCTTTGAGAAATTAATAAATGAATTCTTTATATTATACCATCCATTCTTATATTTCTTAATCTCTAAAGAATCAAAATTAACATTAATTAAAGAATCGCCATCATACACATCAATAGTATTACTTGCAGGTTTACCCGGAAAAATATATTTATGAATAGCATATGATATAAATTTGTATTTCCCTGTGGAATCTTTAACACTTTCAGAAGATTTTTTTATATAGAGGTAAGTAAAATTTGTATCTAAACTTTTTATTCTAAACCTTTTATGTAAAGAATCTGGGAATAGATAATTATATTTTGTATAGTCATATTGACGTAATACTCCTGATTTCAAATCAGAAAAACTAGTTATTAGCAATAATGCTAATATTGAGAAATAAATTTTCTTCATTTAATTGCCCTTCTTTAATTTTAATAAAATTAACAACTCGATACAATATACAACAAATATTATAAATAAACAAATATATTTTATTATTTTACAATAATATTTTTAAAATATTCTGCTTATGCCTTTATTTTAGCTAAGAGTAGAGTTTCTTAATAAAATTACTATTAAAGATTTATATTTCAATTTATCGTAGAACTTCTGGGTTACAAATAAAAAGACTACCTTATTTTACATTGCAATCCAATCATTTGCATAATATAAAAAAGAAAAACCCACTGCCACAGGGCAATGGGTTTTAAAAAGATATATATTGTTTTTTTAATTAACTCCAGCTGGAGCTTTTTGTTGTGCTTTTTTGCCTTGATTTTCAACCAATTGAATTTCAAAGTGCATTACTGCATTTGGTGGAACATTAGGGAAAATGCCTTTATCACCAAAAGCTAATTTAGCAGGAGACCATATTTTAATTCTGCCACCAGTAGCAATAAGTGAAATAGCTTCTCTCCATGCAGGCAGCATACCTTTGTCAAACACCATTTGCATTGGATCGCCAGCGAAAGTGTCCTCTAAATCAGTACCATCAATTGTAGATCCTTTCATATGCACTAAAAGTAAATCACCATTAGTTGCTTTTTTGCCATCGCCAGCAGTAATTATTTGATATTGCAAGCCACTTGCAGTAGTTTTAATCCCTTCAGCAGTTTTATTTTTAGCAAGGAAAGATTCGCCTTCAGTTTTAGCTTTTTTGCCTGCTTCTTCGAATTCTGTTTGTTTCTTTTTAATTACTTCTTGCATTTTTTCTTGACCTTGTTTCATTACTTCTTGTTGCATAGCAGATAATTCAGCAGTAGTCATATATGTTTTATTTTCTTCAGCACCGTGTTTGATACCTAATAATAAAAAATCGATATTTGGGTTCATTTCCATCATATTGATTTGATTGCCCAATTGTAACCCCTGCATATAAGCCATTTTATCATCGAACGAAGTTGGTTTTGCGGTAATATTCACATTAATTTTAGAAGCAAAAGGAGCATTTGGATCAGCTATTGCAATAGTAGTATCTTTAGTATCACCTATAGGTTGTTTTGGTGATTTGTCGTTATTGCAGGCAGCAAAGGTAATTACAAAGCTAATCAATAAAATTGTTAATTTTTTCATTTTAATGTCTTTATATATATTAATAAAATAAATCTAAATTTATGTTTTCAAAAATAAGTAATTATTTCTAATTAATTTTAATATATTAATAATCAATATCAATACCTAGTACTTTTGGAATTACATAAGCATGACTACTAAAGAACGAGAAGAATTGATTCGTCGAGAATATTACTTCTGCAAATTTCATTTGGTCAAAATTGTAAGCGAAATCAAATCGGAAAGCATTAGAATTAATATCACCGCTTTCATTATAGAACCTAATACCAATTCCAGCTGAATGATGCCAACGAGTTTTGAAAAATCCTACTCCCCTTCTCCAGACTGTACCAGCATCCCAGAAGGCATTAAATCCAATATTAAAAATCCAAAAAGGAATATCGGGCATCCACCTAAATTCAATATTTGTAACTAAGCGGTTATCACCTACTAAATTATCAATTTTATAACCTCTTAGGCCGGTACTATTATCAAGCATTAATTGTCTATGATAAAAGCCCCAATTCCAAATAGTTTGCTGTCGAAGTCTACCACCAATTAAAAATTTTGGGCTAAAACTATAAAAAGATAGTGCTTGAAACTCTTGATATGTAAATCTCGGAGCTGCTTCAGAAAAGCTTGTCGATGCATTGATTTGACCGAATAAGTAAAATTTATTATCTAAAGATAAATATGACCTCTCGGCACTGCCAGCTACATAAAACATTGGAGGCATTTCTGCATTTTGCATCGGAAACACTCTGCCAATTACTGCACTTCCCCATCCACCGATGGGGACATCTTCTACAATGAAACTATTAATACGTGTGAGCTTAACCCATTCTTCTGAAGAAGATGAAAATGCAAGCAAAAATTTACCCATATTGTCATAAGCAATTTTATGAGCTTCGCGAGAAGTTTTATTTATATCAATTGAAGTAGAGAAAAATATTCTATCAATTCCCTTCCAAGCACGAGCGAAATATGCAAAATAATTTTCCTCTTCGAAATTCCTTAAAGTTCTTTCTTTATCAAAATCTGTAAGATGAGTATAAATATATCTTTCACCTCTATTTACATCAGCAAATACTCCACCAGCATATTTATCATTCAAATGATTGAAATTTTTAAACAAACCAATATTTTGGCTAAAGTTATATTTATCAGAGTAAATTGCATATTTTGCCCCTAATCCAAATTTAAAAATCCGATTATTTTGAATACTAAATCCATATCCCCATTTAGTATCATTTCTTGTTCTATAAACGGCTTCGGCACTAATATTTGTATTTGTTCCAAATAAATTGGTCTCATTTAATCGTCCACCAATTGATTTTTCGGAGCCACCGATATCGAGCAAAATGCTTGGCTTAAGTGACCAACTATCTTGAGTAATAATATCTACATCGTTATTTGAATCTAATTGCACTACTACAGATGAAAATATTCCTAAATTTCTAAGGTTTCGTTCAGTTTCTTCGAGAAGTAATTCATCGACTGTATCTCCCGGATAAAACAAAATTTCATTTTTAACGACATAATCTTTCGTGTTAATATGAATTGCATTTAATATTTTTAATACAAAATTGACAATAGGATATTTTGTATTTGTATCATATAATTCCTTTTTTTCCAAATATATGTTTCCAATTTTATCTTCATAAAATGGATTTTGCATTGAATCATCTTGTAAAAATTCTGAATTATCATCAAAATAAGTAATAAATTGCATCTTGTTTATCAAATTTTCCGAATTATTTTCCGAAATTGTTTCGGAAGAATTTGATTCTCTTGGAAATAGAAAAATAGTAATTAGAAGAACCGATATTTTTAATATATTGTTAAAACGAATTTTCATTAATTAATTTGTAGTAGATTTAGAAAGTTTTCTTTCTTTGATAAAATTAGATAATGTCTGCGAATGTAATTTATTCATATCACAGGACTTAGCGAAAAGCACATAAACAAGGAGTCCCAAAATACTGCCTATAATCATTCCAAAATAAACATCAAGCAAAAAATGTTGTAATAAATAAATTCGCGAGAAACCAACTAAAATAGCAATAATTAGAAATATTACTTTTAAGAATTTATTTTTAGTAATAATTGCTAAAATTATACTTAAAGAGAAAATGGAAGTCGTATGCCCAGAGGGAAAGCTAAAATTTGAATATAAAACTTCATTCGGAATTATGTAAAAATACTCAAAATGACTAAAATAATTTTTGGGTCTAGGCATTTCAAAAATTATTTTAATAATTTGAGCAAATAATCCAGAAGTTAGGTGTGCAATTACAATGAGAATATAAACTCTAAACTTTATAAAAAGTAGTGGTAATAAAATTATAGCTTGGACTAATCCATTTCCAAGATAAGTAATTAAATAAAAAAAAGTATCATAAAAAGGTGTATGATGCGGATTAATCAAAAAGAATTCTGTTCCAATAGGAACAGTAATTAATACAATTCCAATAAATATCAATAAAAAAAATAGCGGAATAAAATATATTTTATTTGCATAATAAATATTTTTAAGTATCTCGCTCATTTTTAAATTTTTATGATGTTGTTTATTTAATAATTTTTTTATCTTTCAAGATTGATTTTTAAATTTTTTACTATGACAATAATATAGTGAGAAAATACAATCAATGAAATATTATTTAGATGAGGACCGGTGATTAGATTTGGTAATTGACCTATTTAGCAAGATACTATAACGCAACCTATTGTCCAAATCGCCGAGTATTTTATAAGCATCAATTATTTCTTTTAAAATATGTACATTTTCATGGCTCCCTTGATTTAGATCGGGATGATATTTTCTAATAAGCTTTAAGTATGCTTTTCTAATCTCAACTGAAGAGGCAGTGCGCTCTACTCCTAGCACTTTATAATAATCTTTTACTACTAAGTTCTTTTTTGTGGTATCGGTTTTCGAATCTTGTTCGTTGACTTTGCTATTATTATTTGATTTTGTATCTTTTGTCATAAAAGTATGTAAAAGCTAAGGCATTGAATATTCAGTAATATACCACATATTATTTATTTTCTGTGTAGTAAATTTATAATTTTTATAATAATCTATTTCCATTAATACTGAAATTCTTTCTGTATTTATAGTATCAGATTTCACCAAAGTAATAGGCTCAAATTTCAATATTCTTTTTAATCTTTGCATTTCTGGATATAGTTCTATTTTCCTCTCAGCACTTAGCACTTCTCCATTAGGGTTAGCCAACAATACTACTGCCCCCTTAGCATTATTGCTATCTAATTCCAGCATAAATAAATGTACCACGCCCACAGGTGATTCTTGTGTATAATGAATAGTAGGCGGAGCCTGCTTTTTCTCGCTTATATCTATTATAGCACAGCTATTTAGCACCAAGCACAATACAAATAAATTTACTATTAATTTATGATTTGTCACTTTATTTAATTACTGCTTTTAAATTATAATATACTTTTATATTATTATTTTATTTTATTAATAATATTAGTAGTTGATTTTCCTTCTACGAATGAAATTGTTATTACTTCGCCTCCATTATTAGTAGTAATATCATATCCAACAATATCCTTAGGTTGATAATCACCACCTTTTACAAGAATATTTGGGATAATATCTTTAATTAGATTGTATGGAGTATCTTCATTAAACACAATAACGAAATCAACCGGTTTTAGTGTATCAATTACTTTAGCTCTATCAATTTGTGAATTAATAGGACGATTTTCGCCTTTAAGCCTTTTAACTGAATCATCACTATTTAAACCTAAAAATAAGTAATCTCCTAAATCTTTTGCTTTACTTAAATATTCAGTATGCCCTGAATGAATTATATCGAAGCAACCATTCGTAAACACGATTTTTTTTCCATTATCTTTTAGCTCTTTCGCTATTTTTGATGCTAATTCCTGAGAAATTA
Organism: uncultured bacterium; assembly: GCA_937875295.1. GTDB lineage: Bacteria > Bacteroidota > Ignavibacteria > Kapaibacteriales > UBA2268 > CALLXS01. The sequence continues at coordinate 27,598 of CALLXS010000012.1, forward strand.
TCATAAATAATAATTAAAAATAATAAATATCTAAAGTTTCTATTTTAAATAATTTGAATAATCTTCTAAATAGCGCTTTTCGTTAAAAGTGAGCGAATCTTGCCCATGGACGGATATTTTATCTAATATTTGATTTAACATTTCTTCGTCAGCATAGAACTCATAGTACGAAGTACTATTTAAAATATCATCTTTTTTTGATGAATTTTGCATCATAGCAGCTTTCTCGTATTGATTTACGGCATATTCGTAAAGTTTTGGTAATTCATCATCGATTGCTTTGGCTTGTTCTAATTTGTTTTGAAGCAATTTTCTTTTCCTTTTAAGCATTTCTGCTTTGATTAGGAAATATGAAAATATACCTAAATTGATTCCAAATACTGCGCTTGAGATTTGTGTAAAAACTTCTTTATTATATAAATTACCTGAACTTAATACTACTATCGAAGACCAGAATAATACCATTAACAATGTTACTAATGATATTTTGCTTGGGAAAAATTGGTGCTTGCCAAAATTAGGATAAAATCTAAACCCGACAAATAGAAAAATTAGGAAAAAGCTTAAACCATCGGTACCGCTAAATATATAATTATAATCACGAAATAGCAATGAAAAGACTATTCCCTGCAAAAATATAATTAATATTGATAAAATTGCAATGTCTTTACCCTTAAGCACAGTTTTTAGCTGCGGTATGATAGCAAATATCACATAACTAATTAATATTACACTTACCAAATTCGGAGAAATTAGCGGGAATGTAATTAATCTCCAAAATTCATAATTGTAAAATACCATATTTGGTACGAGAGGTAATAAATTTTTAATTTCTATCGGCAAGTATATACCTAATAAATATATCCCCATCAATGGTAGGAATATATATAATAATTGGAATATATGCTTGCGATTAAATTTCATTCTATGAAATGTAAAATTAAAAATAATAATATATTACAAAATTAGCTTTTATTTATTTTTTGTATCAATAAACTAATAAATTCAATATTTTAGCTTATGCTTTAAATCTATTTATAAATTCATCAATATCACTAATATTAAAATGTTCGTAGAAGTCTTCATTCACTGCTACGACAGGTGCCATTCCGCAGGCTCCCATACATTCTACTTCTTCTAACGAATATAAGCCGTCGGAAGTTACTTCCATATTATCAATTTTTAATTTTTCTTTAAAATTCTTATAAATTTCTTCGCCTCCATTGAGCATACAAGCCACATTCGTACATACTTGAATATGATGCTTACCGACTGGTTTTTTGAAATACATTGTATAAAAATTAGCAACTCCCTCGACATGAGCTAAGGGAAGCTCTAATAAATAAGCACAGTATCTCATTACATCGGTAGATAACCAACCCCATTTATTTTGTGCCATCCATAATAGAGGCATTAGTGAAGCTTGCTTTTCGGGATATTTATCTTGAATTTTCTTAAATTCTTCGAGTTCCGCTTCTGTAAATTCTATAGCCATATCTCTAAACTAAATATTTTTATAATAATTACATTAAATCTAATTGAATTCTCAAAATAGACTTATTACGATTTTAAAGTTGCAAAATAAGGACTTTTTTCCTAAAAATTACCATAAAGAAATAAAATAATTAATTTATTCACATTTCATATAGCAATTAAACAATAAAAGACAGATAGAAAACACCCAAAAACAAAAACTAAGTCCAATAAGATATTATGTTTATCCCTTATAATATAAATATTTTATATAGGATAGAATGGGAAATATTAGACATTTAAAAGAAAAATATTTTTTAGCTTAACTATTGTTTTTAATTAAAAAATAATATAATTTTGTATTATCAAATTTTATAATTGTTAAGAATTATATATTATAAATATTATTAAAAGCAATTAAATGACATTGTCAAATAAATATCCAAAAAAGCCATTAATTTTAGTTGTCGATGACAATTTTGAAAACTTGGAAATTCTTGGGCATATCCTCGAAATTGCCGGATATAATATTAAATTTGCTGATGAGCCTCTGAAGGTATATGAATTAATTAAAAATCATAAACCCGATATGATTTTAATGGACGTAATGATGCCCGAAATGGATGGATACCAGCTTGCGACTCTTATAAAATCTGACGAGGAACTTAATGATATTCCAATTATTTTTGTTACTGCTAATCGAGAAAGAGAAGGATTGCTCGAAGGATTTAGCTCCGGCGGTGCTGATTATATAATTAAGCCATTCGACACTAAAGAGCTTTTAATCCGCATAGATACTCATTTGCAATTAAAATTCGCTAAAGAAACTATTCAAAATAATTTAGCTGAACTAAAACTAGCTAACGAAAAATTAATTAAAACAAATAAAGAAAAAGATAAGTATTTAGAGATAATTCATCAAGAGTTGAAAACTGCGTCAGATTATGTCATGTCTTTTTTGCCAGACTCCATTAAACATGGCAATATAACTACAGATTGGTATTATATTCCGACTAGTTCCTTAGGAGGAGATTCTTTTGGATATAAATATCTCGATGAAGAACATTTTGCTTTCTATTTATTAGATGTATGCGGTCATGGTATTAGTAGCGCTCTGCATTCAATAAGCATACTTAATTCAATTAATTTCCAGAATTTGCCAAATACAGATTATAAAGAACCGGCTCAGGTCCTTTATCAACTTAATCTTCGCTATCAAATGCAGGATTATAATGATCAATTCTTTTCAATATTTTATGGAGTGTTTAATTTAACATCCGGCGAGCTAAAATACGCCGGTGGTGGTCATCCTCCTGTAGTTTATTACACCGATGGTTGCACAAATAATAATCACTCTAATCAATTAAAATCGCAAAATAAGATTATTGGCTTCATAAATGATATAAAATTTCATTCCAATTCAATTAAACTTGATACTCCAACGGATTTCTATCTTTATACTGATGGAGCATTTGAATTTGTCGATACAAATGGAAGTCATGGACAAGTGGAAGATTTAATTCAAATGATTGATAACAATCGTAATTGTGCCGGAAATGGAGAATTACAAAATATTTATAACGACGCCGTTATTAAAAATGGAAATTTACCTTTAGCTGATGATTTCTCAATTTTAAAAATCCAATTAGCTAAAAAATAAAGACTATTTTTTAAATAAAAATAATTATTTCTTATCAGATTCGACAATAATAGCCTCACACTCAAGAGCAATACCTATTTTTTCCATTACAATATTTTGTACTTTCTTAGATAAATTAAATAACTCCCTACCAGAAGCCTTTCCGTAATTAATTAAGATGAGTGAATGCCTGTCATACACACCTGCATCACCCTCTCGGTATGCTTTTAGACCGCATTTTTCAATTAAATAAGCTGCAGATGTCTTATAAGAATCCCCATTTTTATAAATTGGAATATCATTATAAATTGATTTTAGTTCTTCAGCTTTTTCTGCAGAAACAAATGGATTTTTGAAAAAACTACCTGCACAACCTATTTCATTTAAATTGGGCAATTTACTATTACGTATCTCAGATATTACTTGCGATAATATTTTTGCATTTAGATTTTTTATGCCTTTTTTAGATATCGCTTCTTTTACATCTTTGTAATCACAATTCAATTGCTCTCTTTTGCTTAGCTTATAGCGCACTTGAGTAATAAAATACTTATTATTATTTTCCGGTGCTTTAAAAAAAGAATCCCTATAGCCAAACTTACAATCTGCTTTAGAAAATGTCGTTTTCTTAAATGTATCTAAGTCAAAAGCATCTAAGGAATAAAACGAGTCTTGTTGCTCGACTCCATAAGCTCCAATATTTTGCACCGGAGCAGCTCCTACGCTCCCCGGTATGGAAATTAAATTCTCAATTCCATAGAGATTATTCGATAAAGCAAATTCAACTAAGTCGTCCCATTTGCATCCAGAACCAGCCTGCACAATAGCATAATCACTAGTCTCTTCTATAATAGAGAGATCATTTATTTGAGAATGAAGAATCATTCCATCGAAGTCATCGACAAATAGTATATTCGCTCCTCCACCTAGGATAAATTTCTTACTCTTTACTAATGAATCATTATTTTGTAATGGGACTAAATCTTGTTCATTCTCGATAGTTACGAAATATTTTGCTATTGAATCAATATGAAAAGAATTATATTTTTTAAGCGATTCAAACATTTCTGACGGCAGATACTTTTTCAACTCCTTGATATTGGTGTCCATGTTTTTCATCCTCCCGAACCGTCTGCGGAAATATTATAATACTTCCAATTTAAAATAGCAATCCTGATGAAAATAAATTCACTATGAAAGAACTTAACGGTAATCTGGCGGTATTTTTAATCTTTTCCAACGCCTTTCCGGCATCTTCGGCGGACAAGTCGGCTTTGCTCTTTCAATTTTCCACTATTGTAATTGATGTTGGCACTAAGTACGCTTATCATATGATTATATTCCGTTATGTGTTGACTTTATCCAATGTTTGCGCTATCATAAGATAAATTTGTAATTCTCTGTTTTCACGGCGGCATGACGGCGGATTGTGCCGGCACGGTCGGCTTTTTGACAGAGCGTCATAAATACGGGGAGGCGTTTGTTCGTTGAAAAAAAGGATCGCTGCGGTTTCCAACGTTTTTCTGATCGGGCTGGTCAGCTTTTTTATGGACATGAGCACGGAAATGATCTACCCGATTCTTCCGCTTTACCTGACGGCGGTTCTCGGGGCGACGCCGGCCATCGTCGGCGTGATTGAAGGCATTGCGGAAAGCGTCGCTTCCCTTCTGAAAGTGGCGAGCGGCTACATCGGGGATCGGTACCATAATAAAAAGCGCCTGGCCTTCCTCGGGTATTCCGCCTCCGTGCTCTATAAGTTCGTCCTTCTTTTCGCCGGTTCCTGGGGCGGCGTGCTGGCGGCGCGGGTGATCGACCGCACCGGCAAGGGGATCCGGACCGCACCGCGCGACGCCCTGGTGGCGCAGTCGAGCGAAAAAGGAAAACTGGGCGGTTCCTACGGTCTACATAAGATGCTCGATATGGCGGGGTCCTCCCTCGGGGCCCTTTTCGCTTTCCTGTTTATCGCCTTCGGAATGAAATATCGCGCGGCGTTTCTCTGGTCCGTCATTCCGGGCGTTGTCGCCGTGACGATCATCCCGCTGATCCGGGAAGAAAAGGGAGCCGCCCCAAACCGGCGGAGGCTGGCCTTGCGGGGCCTGAAGCTGGACGCGAGGCTGAAATGGTATTTTGCCGTCCTCTTCCTTTTCTGCCTCGGCAACTCGTCCAACGTCTTTTTGCTGCTCAAGGCGCAGTCGCGCGGGTTTTCCACCTCCGAGGTGATGCTGCTCTATCTGATTTTCAGCGTTTCCGCGTCAATCCTGGCGATCCCGGCCGGCCGGCTGTCGGACCGGTTCGGCAGAAGCAGAATCCTGATTCCCGGCTATCTGATCTACGGCCTGGTCTATCTGGGGTTCGCCCTGCTGACGTCGAAGGTTTCCCTGCTGATTCTGTTTGTCGCCTACGGCGCTTACACCGCCTTTATCAGCGGAGCGGAACGGGCGTTGATCGCGGAAGCGTCGCCGGCGGACTATCAGGGGACCGTGCTCGGCATCTACGGCATGCTGCAAGGCTTCGGCCTCCTGCTCTCCTCCATGATCGGCGGCGTTCTGGGCATCGTCTCCGCGCTGCTGATCGCCGTCATCCTCCGCTCCGGGAAAGGGCGGAAAGCGGCGGACCGTCCGGATTGAAGCCGGAACAGGAGGAAATCTTCAGAAAAAGCGGCCGCCGCGGCCGCGGAAAATCTTGATCTTGAGGTGAAAGCATTGGAACAGCTCACATTCCGGGATGTTTCCTACCGGCAGGGCGGAAAAGAGATTCTCAAAGGCGTTTCGGCACAGTTTTCAGCCGGCGACTTTGTCTCCATCGTCGGCCCTTCCGGAAGCGGGAAGAGTACCTTTTTACGGCTGTGCTGCCATCTGATCAGCCCGACGGAAGGAAAAATCTTCTTCCATGGAAAGGATATGCTTCAGGAAGACCCGATCGGACTGCGGAAAAAAATCAGCTATTGCTTTCAGGAACCGATCCTCTGGGGGAATACGGTGGAAGACAACGTCGCGTTCCCCTACCGCGTCAGGGACCGGAAGATCGACCGGGAAAAGATCGTTTCGCTGTTCGCCCGCTTCCATCTGGACGAAAGCTACCTCTCGCATGAGGTCAAAGGGCTGTCGGGAGGGGAAAAACAGCGGATCTCCCTGATCCGCACCCTGCTTTTCGAGCCGGAAATATTACTGCTGGACGAAGTGACCTCCGCGCTCGACGCCGAGAACACGGAGCTGATCGAAAAAGAAATCCTGCGGCTGAACCGGAAGGGCGTCACGGTCCTGTGGGTCACCC
>CALLXS010000013.1 GCA_937875295.1 uncultured bacterium
AGCTTATGGGAAGCTAATATGGAGCTATTACATAAAAAACCTGCTATGAACCTGTTTGACAAAGGATGGAGGATTTATTCAAAGATAATTTGGAAAATACTCTTACGTCAGACAAAGTATTATCCTCAGACCAATATACAGTTGGTGATATAATCGAACCTGATTATTATTACCTAGGACCTGGAGATATCTTATCATATATTAATTTCAGCGAAAGCAGTAAACAGCAATTTCTTATGGTTACTCCTGAAATGTCGGTTTACGTACCAAGAGCAGGTGAAATTTCTGTGAAAGGGCTATCCTTAGCTGAAGCAAAAGAATCTATAACAAAAAAAATCAAAGAAATCCAAAGTAATGCAATTATTAATTTATCTATATATAAACCCCGGAAAATATTATTTAGCATAAGTGGACATTCCATTTATGAAGGGAATTATTCACTACCAGCATCTTTTAGGATCTCGACAGCTCTTTCTGCAGTTGAAAATATGTCTAAATCAAACGAAAAGAATATGACTGTGAATTATAATATTGAAAGAAATGCAGAAAAAAATAGATTATTGAAGCAACAATATGAAGGTAGCGGAATAGGAAGTAATTTAGATTATAATTCGCGTTTTATAATTCGAATTAGACAAAATGGGAAAGTAGATCACGTAGATATTGAAAAATCACGTGTAACAGGCGATATCAGTTTAAATCCTTATATACAAGAAAATGACAAGATCGTATTACCTTTTCCTGATGAAAATGCTTATTATGTCTCAGTCGCTGGAGAAGTAAATTTCCCTACACAAATTCCTTATCGTGAAGGCGACAAAATTTCTGAATTAATTCTTATGGCCGGTAGCTTCACAAAAGATGCTGATTTTAATAATATAAAGTTGATTGGTAATAACAATTCAATTAAAAGTATTAGCTATGATGAAGTAAATCAGAAATATAGCGATGACTTTATTCAGCCGGGTAATGGAATAATCGTAGGTAGCAAGCAAAGCGTACAAGCAGGCATAAGTAATAATAATATTTCTTTCGTTTCTGTGCAAGGTGAAGTAAAAAAACCTGGTATTTATCAAATCAAAGAAGGAGAGACAAAGATAAAAGACATAATAGAACTTGCTGGAGGATTTACTAATGAAGCATATTTGCCACTTGCAAAAGTGATACGCCCTAAGAGTACTATTGAAAAGGGAAAATTCGATGATGAATTTCTTAAGTTCTTTAAAACAAGCGATCTTACTTTGGAAGACTCCACTCGCACAAAAAGCATCTTAAATTTCACTGTACCACTTGTTTCGTGTAGCTTAGTAGATTTATATGTAAATAATAGTGAAGATGATAATGTTAAATTAAAAGGTAATGATATCATCAGAATACCTAAAAACCCAAAAACAGTTTATATCGCAGGATATGTACAAAAACCCGGTTATATAGAATTTGAACCTGGAAAAGATATGCAGTGGTATATTGAAAAAGCTGGAGGCTTATCGAGCGGCGGGAAAATGAGCAGAGCAAGAGTAATTCGCGGAAATAATCAAATATGGGTAAAAGGCTCAAGTAAAGATTTTGTGTATGCCGGCGATCAAATTTATGTGCCAACAAATCCGGACAATCCGCCAGGAACTGATATTCAAAAATATAGCTTAATTATATCTGCATTATTTGCTGCTCTATCTATGGCTGGAATTATTATGCAGGTATTAAATTATAATTTAGATAAGAGAAATTCAACAAAATAAACCTAATTTTATAAAAAAATGAAAAATAAAAGTATTTTATTAATTTCGGTATTTATTTTTTGTATTAGTTCTGAAATCTTATTTGCGCAATATGATAAAGTGTCTGTAACTAATCCTGTTTATTCTTTCCTTGAACGTGCTGAGGCAAAGGGATTTTTGCCTAATAAATCATTAGCCTTAAAGCCACTAATGCGATATGAAATTATCGAGGCATTAAAATTAATTCGTAAGAATGAGAATGAATTATCTGAATTTGATTTGCAAATATTAAAGAAATTTGAGAAGTATTTTGAAATTATAGATGAAGAAAAATTAGTTTTATTCTATAGTCCACACGACAGCTCTCAAGTATTTTCCAAAAGGATATTTGATGACAATCCTAAATATGTATATCATTATGATGATTCTGAACATAATTTATATATCGCCCCATTAATAATATTAGAAGATATTTTAAAAGTGCAGAATAACTCGACTGATAATGTATTTTATGGAAATATTGGGCTTCGCACATTTGGGACTTTAGGCAATCTTTTGGGATATAATTTGCAATTCACTAATGGTTTAGTTTTAACAGGAAATAGGGAAATATTAAAATTAGATAAAAATATTTCTGGTAATTTGAAATTTATGGAATTAAATAGCGATTTTGATTTTGTGGAATCAGGCGTTAATTTAAAATATAAATGGTTAAATATCAGCATAGCAAAAGAAGCAAGACAATGGGGAAGCGGTGTGATGAGTTCGTTTTATTTATCTGATGATGCTCAACCATTTACTGCTATAAATATTGGAGTAAATTTTAATATTTTTAGTTATTTATATACCCATGGTAGTCTAATAAGTTATTATCCGGATAGTGTCCGCACTGGCTTTAATGCTGTAGTCCCCGATAGAAATTTAACTATGCATCGATTATCAATCAAACCTGAATGGGGAGAATTTGCCGTCTGGGAGGGAATAGTATATTCTAAGCGTGGAATTGATGTGAATTACTTAAATCCACTTAGTTTTTATAAATCTCTTGAGCATTATTTACGCGATAGAGATAATTCACTGCTTGGATTTGATTTTACAGTTCGCCCAGTAAAGAACATTGAATTAAAAGGTACATTTATTCTTGATGATATTATATATCGCAGAATTGGCAAAAATTATTGGTCAAATAAAACAGCATGGAATGCCGGAATTTTGTATTCTCCAAAGCTACCAATCGATTTAGGCTTTGAATATTCAAGGATAGAACCATATACATTTTCTCATTTCGATATATTAAATAATTATACAAATGATAGACATTTATTAAATTCAGGAATGCAACCCAATTCTGACCAATTTGCTGGTATTATAAGGTTCTGGTGGGGCGAGAAAATTCCACTTAAATTTAAAGTTGCATATATACGGCACGGCGAAAATATTTATGATGAAAATGGAAAATTAATTCGTAATGTAGGTGGTGATTTTAATAATGCCAGATATATTAATGATTCTGAATTTGTTTATTTTTTAGATGGCATTAGAAATGATGTTATTGCTTGTGAGTTTAATATTGGATATGAAATATTCAGAGACTGCTATTTAAAGGGAACATATAATTATTATAAAAGTCAGCTCCAACCGGAATACCATTTATTAAGGTTGTCAATTAATTATGAAAATTTTTAAATAATTACTTTGAGCAAATACCTTAATTTCTTTTTCTTGACTATGCAAAAGTTCCTTATTCGACGTATATAGCAGAAATTACTATTATTTTAGATAATTGAGTTTATTTAAATTATTTATGTTACTTATCGTTTTATTAGACGTTATAATCCTATCTTATTAATTATAATAATAAAATTCATATATTTTTTTTATTTTGATAAGAGTTAATTTTAAGAATATTTCCATTTGATGCTAAATTTTGTTAATTTTGTAGTTTGTGCGAAGTAACTTTTATTAAATTAAGGCTTTTATAATGGCTAAACCTCTAAGTATTTTATATGTATCTAGTGAATTGTTTCCATTTGCAAAAATAGGTGGAATAGGCGATGTCGCTTATTCACTTCCTATTGCTATTCGAGAAGAGGGGCATGATATTCGCGTGATGATGCCCAAATATGGTATTATTTCAGAACGGAGGAATAAAATCCACGAAATTAACCGGCTGAAAGATATGGAAATCCATATTGGAGATGATACATATTTAGCTACAGTAAAATCATCATCGATAGTTACTTCAAAAATAAAAGTGCAAGCATATATTTCTACTAATAATGAATATTTTGAGTCAAGAAAAGGTATATATGCTGATCTAAAGACAAGTATTGATTATCCTGATAATGATGAAAGATTTACATTCTTTAGCAAAACTGTAGTAGAGACATGCAATATGCTCGGATGGGTGCCAGATATAATACATGCTAATGATTGGCAGACAGGGTTAATTGCTGCTTTTGCAAAATTACAATATCCAAAGAAATTTGCTAAAACTCGCTTTATCCTTACAATTCATAATGTTGCTTATCAAGGTGAATATCCTAAAGAATTTTTCAGTAAATTGTTAATTCCAGAAAAAGAAAAGGACAAATTCATTCATAATGGTAAACTTAATTTCCTTAAAGCTGGGATATTATTTGCAGATGCTGTAAATACTGTTTCTCATTCTTATTGCGATGAAATTATTAATGGAGACACGCCATCAAATGGATTAAATGAAATTTTAAAATCTATGCCTAAGAAATTTTATGGTATTATTAATGGTATAGATGTAGAAGGCTGGAACCCTAAAACTGATAAAAAAATCCATTTTCCATTAGAAGATGATATAATAAAATATAAATTAGAGAATAAAAAATTTATTTTAGAGCAATTTAAACTCGAACATAATGAAAATATTCCTTTAATTGGTCTATCTCTTAGGCTTAATGAACAAAGAGGGATCGATGTCTTGCTTAAAGCTCTTCCTAAAATTTTAGAGCAAAATGTACAAGTGATCCTCACAGGAGACGGCGAAGCAAAATATAAAGATGAGATTAAGACAATTCAAGAAAAGTATAGCGATAATTTTGCATATAAATTTGGATATGATGAAACTACTACTCATTATTTAGAAGCTGGGAGCGATTTCTTCTTAATACCAAGCAAGTGTGAACCTTGCGGACTAAATGCTATGTATTCTATAATTTACGGTACTGTACCTATAGTTCATTGCGTAGGAGGTTTGAATGAGATAGTACAAGATTATAACCCAAAGAATGAAGAAGGAAATGGATTTAAATTTGAAGATTTGAATACTAAGTCTATCATCAGTACTATTAAAAAAGCATTAAAACTATATAACAATAAGGATAAATGGTATGCATTCTTAGAGAAAAATATGCAAACTGATTATTCTTGGAAAGATTCCGTTAAGGAATATATTAACATGTATTTTAATGCTCTAAAAGACAAAGAATAATAATATTTAACAATGAATAAATTAATAATTTTAAGTTTTTCCATTCTAGTAATAGTACTTTCATCTTGTAATGAAGCACCTACTGAAATCGGATTCCCATTTATCAATGACACAATTAGCGTAGAAGCAATATCTTCGATTGATAATCCATTTATTGTGGAACAAAAGGTTTTTAAACAACATGTCCATTATATAAATATGGCTGGCTTTTTAGTTGGTAAATCTGGAGATTTTCAATCAATGACTTTTATTAGATTTGTTGCTCCAAAGGATACTTTTAAATATATCACCCCGGATAAAATAATTTCAAGTAAAGTTACATTAAAAGCTTTAAAATATGTATATGGCGATGCAAGCGCTCCACTAGCTTTTTCTGTATATGATGTTAATAAACTCTGGACTCCGAAGACAAGTTGGGATTCAGTTTTTAACTCCAATATCGATTATATTAATTTAAATAGAAAAATTGGTGAATACAACTCAATCGTAAATGTAATAGATACTGGTGAATATATTTCTTTTGATTTAGATAAAGAAATTACTAGTGAATGGATGAAATTCGGTAACGATACTACTCAGTATATAAATAAAGGTATTGCCCTATTACCAAATGAAAATTCTAAAAATATTAGGAAATTCGATGGACCTACAATTTCAGACGATCCAGCAAAATACTATTACTCTGAGTTAAATATTCATTATTATAATGCTGACAATATAATTGATAGTATAAAGCTGATTTCAGCAATGGAATATAGCTTATCAGATGCGCCAGCTGATTTTAATGAGACTGATATTGTACTACAAGGAGCTGTACAATACAACACAGAATTACATTTTGATTTATCAACCTTACCTAATAATATAGCAATTCATTCTGCAAGCCTCGAATTAAATTTAGACTTAAATAAGTCAAAATTATCAAACAATAGTACCGATAGCTTGAGAGATAATGAAATTATTGCAACTTATAGACGTGCTTCCGGTGCAGATACTTCTACAGTTTATGAGAAAACTGTAACGCCTGCTTATGGACAAAAAACAAGTAATTTTATTAGTTATAATTTTGAAATATTTACTTTTATTGTAGAACAATGGATTCTGCGTGATCAGAAAAAAGGAATTGTATTGCTATCCAAAGCACCAATTGACAAGCTCTACAATACAATAGATAGATATATTTTCCACGGGATAAATGATCCTGATATTAATCTAAGACCAAAATTAAAAATAATATATTCCGTTAGACCTAATTACTCTCAAAATAAAAAAGGAGCTAAATAATGAGAAAAATAAATCTAATTATCGCCTTTTTTATTTTAGCTAATATTCAATTATTTGCACAGGGCGGATCAAATTATTCAATTTTCGGAGTGGGAGATATTCAAAATAGTCACTCAGCTCGATTTGAAGCTATTGGAGGTACTTCTATAGCTATTCCTTCACCTTATGCTATTAATCTTAAAAATCCGGCACAATGGGCAAATGTAATGACCACACGTATTCAAGCCGGATATAATTATAATTTAAGAAATATAGAGCAGGGAATTGACAACATGTATCAGAGCAATGCAGCAGTAAATCAAATTATGGGGATATTTGCTATTGATACTTCTAAGGGAATTGCAGCTTCATTTGGAGTTGTACCATATAGTTCAGTGAATTATTTGGTTAAAAAACACGAAAGAATTAGTGATAATAATTTTGATATCGCTGGGGAATCGTTATATCAAGGAAGTGGTGGTATATCGCAAGCATTTTTAGGATTATCTACTAAAATATTTAATTGGTTTAAAGTTGGATTATCATTCAGTACATTTTTTGGAAAGTCAAATCAAAGTATAAATACTGTATTTTATGATTATATTAACCAAAATCAAATAAATCGAAAAAGCACAATTAATAGAGGATTCCTCTTAAAAGGTGGGTTAGTCCTTGAACCAATAAAAAACTTATATTTTGGATTTATCTATGATAAGGTACTGAGTACTAAAAGTGAAACTGAAATTTACTTTGATGGAACTTATAATTATGTTACTAATGATTCAACACATTCATATACTTTAGATGCTAAATTACCTGATTCTTATGGCGTAGGTATTGGGTATCAATTAAATGAATATATTTTTGGTGCTGACTTCACTATGCAGGATTTTTCTAATTTTACTTTGAATAAAAATGATAAATTTGAATATAGGAATTCCTTTAATGCAAGTGCCGGAATATCTCGCATAGGTCAGGGTGGCTTTAGAAAAACTTTTTTTGATAAAGTTACTTATAATTTAGGTGTGGGCTATAAACAATTATATTATAAAGTCTTTGGACAAGATATAAATGAATATTATGGGAGCTTTGGCTTGGATATTCCTGTGTCAAATTATTTCTGGATTAATACAGCTTTCACTTTTGGTGTGAGAGGTGTAAATGAAAATAATGCCATTAAAGAGACTTTCGGCAGATTGAATGTAAATTTAAGCATTGGCGAAACTTGGTTCAAACCATTTAGTGATGAATTGTAAATGGATTTCTTCCATTAATTTATAATTCTTATGCTAAATATTAATATGAAAATTATAATATTAAATAAATCGTTAATTTGTGAAATAATTTTTTGCTACAGTTAGCGATTTTTTTTAATTTAATAAAAAATAAAATAGTATCAAAATTAAAAATGGAGACGCAAAATTGAATATATTGGTGTGTTTATCACGCGTACCTGATACAAATTCCAAACTTGTTATTTCAGACGATAATAAATCAATCAATAAAAGCACAAAATATGTGATGAATCCTTATGATGAGTATGCTCTCGAGGAAGCATTGCAGATTAGAACTAAATACGGTGGCATTATTACTGCAATTACAGTCGGAAATGAGGTGTCAGAAGATATATTACGTTCAGCTTATGCTCTTGGAGTGGAAAAAGCTGTAATAATTAAAAGTGAAAATAATTTAAATTCTTCATTTCAAGTTGCTTCAGCAATAGCACTCTTTGCCGAAACACAAAGTTTTGATTTAATTTTATGCGGAAATCAAAGTATTGACTATTCTTCTGAATCAATTCCAATATTTTTATCTGAAATTCTAAATGTACCAGCTCTAACTTCCGCTATGAAAATTGAAATCAATGATTCTTTAGTAACTGTCGATAAAGAAATAAATGATGGTACTATAAAAATGGAAACTTCACTTCCATGCATAATTTCGGTACAAAAAGGTATTAATCAACCACGCTATCCGAAATTACCTGATATTATGAAATCAAAAAAGAAACCAATAAGCGATTTCCAAGCTCATATAAAAAATTCAAAAATTAATGCTTTTGAGCTTAAAATTAATAAAAAAGAGAGAATCGGAAAAATTGTTGGCGATTCAAAAGAAGAGATTATTGAAATTATTGAATTATTGAAAACTGAAGCAAAAGTATTATAAAAGGCAATTATGAAAAAAATAATAACATATATTAAAAATGCTGATACACAACTAAAAGCTTATAATAAAGAAATTATAATAATATCAAATTCTATTGCAAAAGCAAACAATTTAGGAAATTATATTGTAGGAGCTAATTTATCAGAAAACGAATTATCTGAAATAATGAAAATTTCATCAGCACAGATAATCAATATTAAAATTAATTCTGAACTTTTAGGAGATGATGTGTATCTCTCGCTAATTATTAATGAAATTTGCAGAAAAAATGATATTGATTTAGTTATTATTTCATCTTTTCAGAATGAACTTGCTCCAAGATTAGCTTATAAATTAAACGCCGAATTCATTGCTAATATTTTTAAATTAGAGATTAAAAATAATAAACTATATTCAACTAAATCCATTATGTCTGGCAGAGCTATTCAAACAGATGAAATTACTTCTGAAAAGTGCGTATTTACTGTATTACCTAAATTATTTGAGATTAATGATATAAATAATCTAGTCGAAGAAAGTAATAATTTACCAATTATTGAGTATTCTCCGGATTTTGAATATTTACCTAAAGTAAAAGTAATTAGCAAAGAAAAAGAGTCTAAAACTACTAACATAAGCGAAGCAAATATTATAGTGTCTGCCGGCAGAGGCATTAAAGAAGAAAATAATCATGAAATAATAAGTGAACTTGCAAATAAATTAGGAGCTGCAGTCGGGGCAAGCCGTGCGATAGTTGACAATAATTGGAGACCTCATAGCGAACAGGTAGGTCAAACAGGGAAAATCGTTAATCCTGATTTATATATTGCGTGTGGTATTTCTGGTGCTATTCAGCATTTAGCAGGAATGAATAATTCAAAATATATTTTAGCAATTAATTCTGATAAAGATGCACCTATTTTTGAATATGCCGACTATGGTATTGTCGGAGATTTAAATACCGTGATCCCAAAGATTATTGAATATTTGTAAATGAAATTTATCCTCAATATACTTGCTTTTATTGGGAAGAAAATCATTAATTTCTTTCAGGAATTTGGTCAAATTGTTTTACTTTTGATAAATGTAATTAGATACTTTCCTACTTTTATTACAAATAAAGGTCTAATAATTAATCAAATGAAAATAATTGGAGCGGATTCGTTGCCTTTGTTATTGCTAATTGGTGCTTTTACCGGTGCAATAGCATCTCTTGAAGCCACAGGAATTTTTATAAAATTTAATTTACTATCGCTTGCTGAACCTTTTATAGGGTCCTCTATTGCTACGGCTGTTTTTACAGAGCTTACACCTGTTCTCACTGCACTTGTAATTGCTGGTAGGGTAGGAGGCTCAATTGCCGCAGAAATAGGTACAATGAAAGTAACAGAGCAAATTGATGCTCTTGAGATGATGGCAATTGATAAGGTGCGATATTTAGCAATGCCAAGAGTGCTTGCAGCAATATGTATGATGCCAATATTAGGTGTGTTTTCTAATGTAGTCGCTATATTTGGAGGATACTTATTAACTTTAGTGCAATTTGATTTTTCAGCATCACAATTTTTTGAATCAGTTCAGAGATTTTTTAAAGTTTCCGAAATTATGATTGGACTTACTAAAATGTTGATTTTTGGTGGAGGTACTGCTCTAATTGGTTGTCATATAGGATTTAAAACTAATGGTGGCGCTGAAGGTGTAGGGCAAAGTACGGTAAGATCATTTACTATTTCGGCAGCATTTATTTTAATTTTAGATGCAATTTTCGGTTATATTGTATATTAAGAATTAGAAAATAAATTAATTAAAATATTTAATAAATGACAAAAAAATATTTTAAATAATTTTTAATAAAAAATATGTTATATTTGTGATTTCTATATAAAAGAGAATTTCAAAAATAATATAAAAATCAAATTAGTAAATTTAAAATATCATTATCTTTATAGAAATGAGTAAATATAAAATAATATTTTTTTTGGTAATACTAATTTCATTCTCCACTTTTGAAATTAATGCTCAAGGAGTATATAATAGATTTTTACCTAAAAAAGATCTACAGCCGGGCGATACTGTAAGCGTAATTAAAAATGAATTAGAAGCTCCGGATTTTTTATTAGAAAAACCAATTGACCCCGCCAAATATATTCTCGGTCCTGGTGATGTATTACAACTCAACATAATCGCAAGTGTCGATTATGTTTATAATATTGTAATTTCTCCAGAAGGGAAAGCTATTGTACCCGGAGTCGCTATTTTTGAGATAAATAATAAAACTCTGAAAGAGACAGAAACATTAATTGTAGAGCGAACTAAGCAAAAATTTAAAACCGAAAATATTAGCTTAACTTTAAAATCTATTAGAAAATTCAAAGTAATGGTAAGCGGCGAAGTTACAAAACCAATGAGTGTCCCTGTTACTGCTGCTGATAGAGTGTCAGATGCAATTGCTAAAGCAGGAGGACTAAAGCAAACTTCTTCCTTACGCTATATAACATTACTTAGAGATGGAAAAACAATCCCAGTTGATTTACTTAAATATTATCAATATGGAGACGAAGATGCTAATCCTAACCTAACAGGCGGTGATTTTATCAATGGGTCGGCAAGAAACAATTCAGAATATATTAAAACAGAAGGAGATGTTTTTGCTCCATCATTATATGAATATAAAGCTGGCGATTCTCTATCTACTTTGATTAAATTTTCTCAAGGCTTTATGCAATCAGCACTTTTAGATTCAGTTGAATTTGCTCGATATAATCAAAGCTCAGATACTTATGATAGACGTTTCTATAATTTAAATAATTGGCAAGATTATTTTGATAATTCATCTAATGAAAAATTAATTGACTTCCCATTAGAACCTGGTGACCAACTTTATGTACGCCGCAAAGCAAGTTGGCAAACTGATAAATATGTGATTGTAGAGGGAGAGGTAAAATATCCCGGTCATTATGCTATTACTAATAATAAATCTACACTTAAGGAATTAATAAGTCGAGCCGGAGGAGTAACAGATTTAGCTGCTCTAGAGAATGCAATTCTTATTAGACAATCGGTTTATAAAGAGCAAGATTTAGATATGGTAAGACTTCGCACTTTGCCACCATCAGAAATGGGAGAAAATGAAAGAAAATATTTCATTGCTCGTTCGAGTGAAATTCAAGGAAGAATTTCAATTGATTTTAAAAAGCTATTATCAGAAAATTCTAAAGAAAACGACGTGATACTACGAGACCAAGACTCCCTATATATACCTAAATTAAATAATTATGTCAATGTAGGAGGCAGAGTAAATAATCCGGGAAGAATATTGCATAACAAAGAATTTACTTACGAAGATTATATTAATCAAGCAGGTGGATATGGCTATAGAGCAGATGAAAGTGCTACTTTAGTAGTAAAATCAAAAGGACAACAATACTCTGCTAAAAGTAAAAATTATGTAATAGAACCCGGGGATAATATTTTTGTACTTACGGAAAATGAGCTTACGTTTTTTGAGGTATTCACTACAACCCTGACAATTATCACACAGATATTTACAATCGTTGCTGTCGTGCTTTCAGTAATAAATATGAATAATAACAAACCAAGTAATTAATTAATTAATTAATTAATTAATAATATCAATTTATATTTAAATATAGAATGAACTTAATTAAAGAATTTCAAGAAGAGAAAAGATTAACTTTTACAAATATTATTAAGCTCTGGTGGCTAAATAAAAAAATAATTATAATAATACTTATTTTTGCTTTTGTATTCAGCTTAGCTCTTACTTTTATTCTTCCATCGCATTATAGTGCAGATGCTTCTATTGTTCCACCGGAATCAAATAATTCTGGACAGGGCTTATCGAGCTTTTTACAATCAATGAGTGGAGGTATTTCGATAGGTGGTATTGGAGCAGATAATAAATCATTATTGCTTACAGAATATCTACAAAGCAGGGAGCTTGCTAAGTATATTTATGATACTTTGAAATTAAAAGATAATCCAATTTTTAAAGATGTAATTTTAGTTGATGCTTATGATATGATAATTGAAACTATCACTACGAAAGCTAATCGTAGTGGTTTAGTATTATTAAGGACTGATGTCCCTACAGGATATTTCCCAAATTCTAAAGATAAGGAAAATGCTGCACAATTATCTGCTGATATAGCAAATAAAGCTATTGAAGGATTAGATTACTTGACCCGCACAAAAAATGTATCTAAAGCACGCCAAAAACGAATATATATTGAAAAAATACTTGTCGATAAAAAAATTGTTCTTGATTCATTAGATAATCGATTAAAGCAATTTCAAAAAGACAATAAAGTATTGGCAATTGATGAGCAAGCAATGTCAATTATTGAATCCTCAGCACAATTAGGAAGTGAATTATTAAAGGCAGAGCATGAATTAGCACTTAAGAAAATGGATTTGCAACCTAATTCAAATGAAATTAAAGTGTTAGAAGAATCGGTAAAAAAACTAAGAAGCCAATATATTCGTATTCAAAATGGAGGAATATTAGGTGGAAGCGATTTTTCTGCTCCGCTTAGTAAAATGCCCGATATGTTCAAAGAATATTCTTCAATAATTCGTGAGAAAAAAATATTAGAACAAGTAAATGC
Source organism: uncultured bacterium (assembly GCA_937875295.1). Classification (GTDB taxonomy): domain Bacteria; phylum Bacteroidota; class Ignavibacteria; order Kapaibacteriales; family UBA2268; genus CALLXS01. Next base: position 13,221 of record CALLXS010000013.1, read on the forward strand.
TTATCTAGAATCACAAAAATATCAGGAAGCTATTCAAGAGCAAAGTGATATGCCAGCTATAGAAGCATTAGACAAAGCCTATGTCCCTCATAAGAGGAAATCACCATCTAGGACTATGGCTGTAATGCTTGGGTCGATTATCGCAATGGCATTTACATTGTCGATTATAGTCTATAAAAATGTCTATAAAAATAAATTCATATTAAATTCCTCTAAAACAAATTCTTAATTAAATAATAAAATCGAAATAAAATGAATCATAAGAATATATTAATCACAGGTGCTGCAGGTTTTATCGGAAGTAATTTTATAGATTATCTAATTTATGACGAGGAAATAAAAGATATTAATCTAATTGTGATTGATAATCTTTCATATTGTGGTAATTTAAATAATTTATCTTTTGCTGAAAAATTTTCAAATTATAAATTTATCAAAGGTGATATTTGTGATTCCGCTTTGTTAGAGAAAATTATTCAAGATAATAATATTGATTCAATTATTCATTTTGCAGCAGAATCACACGTAGATCGCTCAATAATGGACTCAACTCCTTTCTTGATAAATAATGTACTTGGTACTGTAAAATTATTAGATGTAGCAAAGAAATATAAAATAAGTAAATATTTGCAAGTATCCACAGATGAAGTTTATGGTTCATTAGGAAGTGATGACCATGGATTTACAGAAAAAAATAATATTACTCCTAATTCTCCATATTCTGCTTCAAAAGCTGCAGCAGATCATTTTGTTATGTCGTATTATACTACTCATAAATTAAATGTGTTAATTACTCGCTGCTCTAATAATTATGGACCAAAGCAATTTCCTGAAAAGCTCATACCTCTAATGATTCAAAATGCAATTAATAATAAAGAATTACCGGTGTATGGCGATGGAATGAATGTACGAGATTGGATTTATGTAAAAGACCATTGTGCAGCAATTTGGAAAGTATTTAATGAAGGCGAATTTGGAGAAGTATATAATATCGGTGGCGAATGCGAAAAACCTAATATCGAAATCGTAAAAACAATTTTAAAAAAATTAGGTAAAAGCGAAAAATTAATTAAATACGTTTCTGATAGACCCGGTCACGACAGAAGGTATGCTATGGACATTAGCAAAATAAAAAATCAATTAAATTGGACACCAAAAATTGACTTCGAAAAAGGAATAGAAGCTACAATTGATTGGTATTTGAATAACTTAGAATGGATAAATGATATTGTAAGTGGAGAATATTTAGAATACTACAAAAAACAGTATGGAGAAAAATAATTTAAAAAAAATTATTTTTATTTGAAAAAATATTTTTTTTTATTATAAAAATTTCTTAATTTTGAATAGAGGTTTTATGTCAAACTTGCAGTAACTGACATTAAAATAAAGTAGGGGAAAAATACTTTATCTAAACCGAACAAAAGAATAGTTTTATTTTCATCGGTAAATGCAGCAATAATCGATGATTAGGGGTTTATAGGAAAATCCAGTAATAGCATAATAGAGGAAATCAATATGAAAAACAAGTACTTGATACTTATTTTCGTTCTTGTTATTATTAGTGTGGGGACATTAATATGGTTAGCTATTGCCTGGTCAGAAAATCAAGAAATCAAAAAAGTTAATATTTCCGGAAATAAAATTGTAAATGAAGAAGACATTTTAAAAAGTATGTCTTCATCTGCAATAAATAATCAAAATTTTGAAATTGATATTTCTAAAATTCAAAAACTTCTCAAAAAGAATCCCTATATTCAAGAGACATATATTACCCATAAAAACCTTAATGAAATAAAAGTCGAAGTAAAGGAGCGTAATCCAATTGCATCTATGGTATTAGAGAATGGCAATTTAGTTTATATAGATTCTTCAATGAATCTTTTGCCATATATTCTTTATGACAATATGCCGGATGTACTTCTACTAAATGGAGTATTTCAAAATGGGGAAATTGATAGCCTTGCTATTATTGGTAGTTTTGCAATATTGAACTTAATAAATAAAGATACTAAACAGTATTTATTACCTCTAATTTCTGAAATTGATTATAATAAAAGCAATAATACATTTAGCATTATCACAAGTGGCGAAGGTGCTGAGATAAAATTAGGTGGTATCCACAATTTAGATACTAAAATTAATAAAATGGACGCATTTTATAAATCTAGTTATATTGCTTCTAATAAATCGATTAAATATATTGACCTAAGGTGGGATAACCAAATTTTGGTAGCAAATTAAAATTAAATTTAAATAATAAAGAAAATGGCACAGCTAAACGCACATACTAAAGGAACTATTTTTGAGACAAGGCAAGATGTAATTGTAGGGCTTGATATTGGTACTTCTAAAGTTTGCGCATTGGTTGCCACAAAAGATAGTACTCCGGATACAATTAAAATTCTTGGAATGGGGATCACCGAAAGTGATGGACTAAATCAAGGTGTAGTTGTTAATATTGAAAAGACTGTAAAATCTATTCAAAAAGTAATTGAGCAAGCCGAACAACAATCAAGCCATAAGATTACAGATGTAATAGTAGGAATAACAGGGGAAAGCATCGAATTTACTGCTACCAGAGGAGTAATTGGAGTTCCAAGTCCTACTCATGATATTACTCTTGCTGATGTAAATAGAGTAATTGATGAATGCCGAAATATTAAAATTGATACTGACAAAAGAATATTACATGTCATACCACAAGATTTTATAATTGATAATCAAGACGGAATCCTCGATCCCGTAGGAATGAATGGCGTAAGATTAGAAGCTAATGCAATGATTATTACAGGGAAAGATACAAATATTAATAATATTTATAGATGTATCGAAAAGGCTGGACTTAAGGTAAAAAATATTATTTTCGAACCTCTTGCAAGTAGCTATGCTGTATTAAATAATGATGAAAAGGAAGTTGGTGTTGCTCTTGTGGATATTGGTGGCGGTACTACTGATATAGCAATTTATGAAGAAAATAGCTTAAGATATACAAGTTCTTTAGGTATTGCCGGAAAGCAAGTAACTGATGATATTCGTAAAGTATTAGGAATAATTGCTACTCAAGCTGAAAGGATAAAAAAAGAATATGGCAATGCTTTTAGGCCAGCAATTATGCAAGATGAAGTTTTTATGATTCCAGGAATAGCCGGTAGGAAACCACTCGAAGTATATAAAAGCGATTTATCTGGGATAATTCAGGATACAATGACTGAAATATTTAATTATGCCCTCGATGATATTAGAAATTCTGGCTATTCCGGTAGGTTAGGAGCTGGGATTGTACTTACAGGAGGTTGCTCCTTGCTTAAAGGAATTGATGAATTAGCACAAGAAGTCTTTGGAATGCCAGTTAAAAAAGGATTTCCTTCAAGTATTTCTTATTCCGGTTTAGCTCCAGAAATTGGTAATCCTATCTATTCCACAGCTGTAGGATTAGTTATGTATGGATTGGATGAAGTAACACCAATAGAAAATGATTCTTCTAATAGCATAAATTATGATAATAATATTGAAGATGAACCAGAAAATGAAGAAAACAAAGGATCATTCTGGAATAAAATTAAAGATAAATTGTCGCAATTATAAAAAATTATTAAGAACAATATACCAAATAAAAAAATTAAATTATAATATAAATGGAGTTAGTTTATGATAGAATATGTAGGTGATATGCTTTCTAATCCTGCTGGTGCCGTTATAAGGGCAATTGGTATCGGAGGAGGTGGATGCAATGCTATCGATAATATTAAAAAAGAAGGCGTTACTAGCGTTGACTTTATTGCTGCAAATAGTGATGTGCAAGCATTAAATAAAAATATTGCAGAAATTAAAATTCAAGTCGGTAAAAATACTGCAAAAGGACTCGGTGTCGGCGGAAATCCTGAAATTGGCAAAAAGTGCATCGAAGAAAGTGCTGAAGATATTAAAAAACATTTAATTGATAGCGATATGGTTTTCATCTCTGCTGGTATGGGTGGAGGCACTGGTACTGGTGGAGCACCTCAAGTAGCACGTATAGCTAAAGAATTAGAAGCATTAGTAGTAGCAGTAGTAACTACTCCATTTAAATATGAAGGTACTCAAAAGGGCGATTATGCTGTAAAAGGAATAGAAGAACTTAAGAAAAATGTTGATTCTGTAATTGTAGTATCTAATCAAAAATTATTAGAAGAATTAGATAAATCTACACCTGTTACACAAGCATTTAAAAAAGTAGATGAAGTACTAATAAATGCTTCTAAAGGTATTGTAGATATTATTCAAAATCCAGGATTATTAAATATTGATTTTGCTGATATAAGAAGTATATTAAAAGATAGTGGTGATGCAATTATTGGTATCGGAAGTGCTAAAGGGGAAAATCGTGCTACAATTGCTACTGAAAATGCTTTAAATTCTCCATTATTAGACGGAGTGAGCATAAAGGGTGCTAAGGGTATTTTAATCAATATCACAGCTGACGATACCTTTAGTATGGAAGAAATGGAAACAGTTACAAATATTGTTAATACTGCTTCTGGGGCAAATCCTTATGTAAAATCAGGTATTGTAATTAATTCTGATGCTACTGATGATTTTAAAGTTACAGTTCTAGCTACAAAATTTGAAAAATCTGTTGAAAATTCTAATAATTTAACAAATCAAGAACAAATTAAAAATAATTCTAAACAAGTTGATGCTCCTTTACAAGCAGAAAATAAAAATAGATTTAATAGATCATATAATCGATCTGGATTGAACCAAACTTCTTCATATAATAGGTTAAATAATGATAGTAATAATAATCAAAGAAGGATAGACGATTTGAATCAAGAACCACAAGCTAATAGAAGATTAAATCGAGATATTAAAAATTCTGCTCTAAAAAGTGGAACTTATGATTCTGAAAACTCTATTTTTGACGATATTCTAGAAGAAGCTCCAAGACAAGTACAGGAGAGACCTGTATTTTTAAGAAGAATAATGGACTAATTTCATAAGAAATAAAGGAAAAAAATATATTATAATTTGAATTACTAATTAAATATTATGCGTAGTTTTTATGCTTTAGATTAAATTTTACTAATTATTACATCGCATAATTTCAAAGGCTCCAAGCAATTATATTATATATAACACAAAGCCCCTCAAATGAAACAATGAGGGGCTTTTCTATTGTAAAATTATTATTTTATAATTTTAATTAAATTTTAAGCTACCAAGCATTTTAGTAAATGCTGGTCTATATGATGCAGCTTCTGGTTTGTAATAAGTAGCAAAAACTTTATATAATTTATCGCCAATTACCACAAAATATAGTTTTGAATCAAGATCTTTTTTAGCAATATTGATTAATCCAGCAGGTTTGCCACCTAATGTAGTTTTTGAAGCTTTGCCTAATTTTTCATTTTGCTTTAAAATATCATCTAGAGAATTTTTCTTTGAATCTTCAGAAGTAATAGAAATAGCACAATCAGCACGTCTATCGCCACTAATTGAATATTTTGCTCCACTACCACTTAATGTGAAGTTATCAGGGATAGAAATAGAGAAACCATTACCGCTTACATTTTTAAATGTTGTAGATGGTGGATCTGCTTCTTTTAAAATTGTTTTCTTTGTATTATCTGGTTTTACTCCTACTTTCACACTTTTTAATATTTCTTGAAATTTAGGTTTTAAAGTCTCATATTGATCTCCAATTACTTCAGTAGTGATTACAGTTACTAATTGAGAATCTTTAGTAACGATATACATATCGCCAGCAAGGTTAGACACTTTATATGGGAAAGAATATGATAATTTCACAGCAGGAAGTCCATCTATAGTAACATTTTCTGGAGTTTTATAAGTCTCGGGACTATAAACTTTTTGGTTTTCAATAAATGCTTCCATAGTAACTGTATCTTGTTTTTTTATAGTAACAAAATCAATTTTAGCGCCTGGAATGTCTTCTTCATTAAGTACTCTACCCATATTCAAGAATTCAGTTCTTGCTTCAGAAGATGAATAAGTAATAAATCTTGAGCCAGCTTCACTTGCTTTTACCCATCCTTTAGGGTAAGTAAGTTCCATTTGAGTAACAGGATCTTGATATTTATCAAATTCTGTAATTTCAGGGGCTTTTACTTTGTTGTCTTCACCACAGCTAACTAGAATAATTGCAGAAAATGCAATTAAAAATAACTGTACTAATTGTCTTTTCATTTTGTTAATCTCCAAATGATTGAAAAATTATTTATTAAATTATTAGAAAGTCAATGTTTGATGTAATTGATTTTTTTTAAAAATCAGAAAATAAAAAATTCTTTAAATAAATGTAAACTTAATTTTATTTAAATTATTGTGTAATCATTAAAAAGCAAAAAATAAAATTGATTTTTATCTTGGTGCTCCATCCTTTATCCATCTGGCTAAACCAATTAATTGCTCAGTGTTTACTCTATAATCAACTATAAGAGAATGAGGCACTTCTCGGCGTATAATTTTTATTAATAGGCTATTATCGGGGTCGCCTTTGCGAATCATAAGTCCACCATACGACATTAATAGTTGTTCATAAGAATCGAGGATGATATTTGCTTTCCTATCCATTAAATTATGACATCCCGGAGCATTACAAGCGAATCTTAATAATGGCTCGACATGCTGAGTATAAGTAATGTTACTTTCAGGAAAAATAATTTCCTCAGGATTAGAAATAGCATTATCCATACAAGCATAAAGCAAAATCAAAGGAATGATACCTAAAATTGCAATTCTAATTATATTATTTTTCATTTTTATATATAAAATATTATTAAGAACTTGGTATAGTTAATAACTTTCTTCTACTGACGGAAATTTGCCATTTTTTACATCATCGCAATATTGAGAGAAAGCATTTTTAATGATTTCGTTTAAATTTGCATATTGTCTTACAAATCTTGGTCTAAAGTCAATTGTGAGTCCTAGCATATCGGAATATACTAAAATTTGCCCATCGCAATGTGGTCCGGCACCAATTCCGATTGTAGGAATTTTAAGCGAGTTAGTTACCTCTTCAGCAAGTTTGTAAGGAATTTTTTCAAGAACAACTGCAAAAGCACCTGCATTTTCTAAATTTTTAGCATCTTCAAGAATTTTTTTAGCTTCATCAGAATCTTTGCCACGAGCTCTGTAGGAGCCGAATTTGTTAATGCTCTGTGGTGTTAATCCTAAATGTCCCATACAAGGTATTCCTGCTTCATTGAGTCTCTCTACTGCATTTAGGACACTTAGACTCGCTCCTTCGAGTTTTAGCGCTTCGCAGCCTGATTCTTTCATAATGCGACCGGCATTTTCAAAGGCAGAATCAGCAGAAACTTGATAGCTCATAAATGGCATATCAGATACAATAAGTGGGCGTTTTGTACCTCTTAAGACAGCCTTAGTATGATAGATTATTTCCTCAATCGTGACAGGGATTGTGGTTTCTCTACCTTGTACTACATTTGCGACAGAATCGCCAATTAGAATTAAATCAATACCTGATTCATCTAATATTTTTCCGATAAGAGCATCATAGCCAGTTAAGCATGATATCTTAATATTTGCATCTTTCATTTCTTGCAGACGCAAAGTAGTAATTTTTTTAAATTTATTTTCGGTAGAACTAATTATTTTGCTATCATTATCCGATATGTATACCATATTATTTAGCTATTATTTTTTTATAAATATTAAATTTACGCAAAATTAAGAAAGTAAGCGGTAGAAATCAAATATTTTATTATTTGACTAATTAAAATTACGAAAAAATAATTATTAATTTAAAAAATTAGTTTTTGTAAAATATTTTTATTAATTTTATTTTCTTGATTTCAAAAATATAATATCTTGAAATAAGAGTTAAATAGTTAATCGTTTTTTTTATATATGTAAAGCAATTTTAGATTGGAAAATACTACTTCAATTGAAAGTAAATATAAATTTACTGATGATATTAATAGAGCCTTGGATATCTTCAGAGGTAAAGATTTGCGAAAAATTGACTTATTATGCGAAGATTGCAAAAACCTGAAGAATGAAGATGCTAAATCCTTTAACGCAGCTGCAATAAAGTATATTGATGATAAAAATGTAGCATTTAGAAATATTTTAATCGAAATTCTCCAAACTACTATTAAGTATTCTCCTGAGTTGATAGAAGAGAATTATTCATATTCATATAATGACTTTCGAAGAAATTTAGTTGATATTACTATTTTTACTAAGGACGAAATTATTAAACAATTTCTGATGAAAGTAATTCATATCGATAAATCTTCTACAGTTAGAAGTTCAATATATGAATCAATGATAAATTATAATGATGATATAGATGTTCTTAATTTGTTAATTGAGCGGTATTCTAAAGAAGTAGAATTAGATTTGCTGATTATTCAATTATTATCGAATTTCGATTTCCCGAAATGTGAGGAATTTTTATTTACAATATTAAATAAATCTACCGATAGACATAAAATCCTAATGGTTCTTTATTCTCTCGAGAAAATAGCTCATAAAAGCGAAACAGTTGAATTTTTAATCAAGAACATTAATAAATATGAGTCAATTTTGCATCCATTTATTCTTAAAGCAATTGTAAAAATTGTCGATAATAATAGCATTGATTTATATTCAATTTCTTCAGGCAAAATAAATAATTTACAAGAGCTGTCATCATCTCTGCTTGCGGAATATGACGAAGAAAATTATTATATATATTTGAGAATTAATGAAGATAGAATACATTTATTAAAAATCGATTTCCTTGTGCAAATCTTTACGAGCCTGAGCGCTAGGAGCATTAAAATAGTGATTTTAAGCTTAGTAAATAATTTACATCTTAAAATATTAGAAAATCTATTTAAGATGTATTTTGAAAAAACAAAAAACGTGTTTAATGTAATAGGTTTGCAGGAAATATTATTAGAACAATTTGATAAATTTGAAGTGCTGTTAAAAAATTTAAAATACATTATAGAACAAGAATTAGATAATACAGAATATAGTAATAATGCGACAATTAGAGAACTTTTAAGTTTATTTTAATCTATGAACTTAATTATAGGATGATAAAGTTATGGCAGACGAGAAATTAATAAAAGATTTAGAACTAAGCGATAAGACCTTTAATGAATTTAGGGATTTTATTTATGAGTTAACTGGACTATATTTTAGTGTCGAAAAGCGTATTATATTAACTCGAAAATTAAAAAATAGAATTGTAAAATTAGGTTTAAATTCATTCGAACAATATTTACATATTTTAAGAACTCAGAACATTAAGCAAGAAATTAATTTTTTATTTGAAGCAATTACTATTAACGAATCATATTTCTTTAGGAATGAATTACAATTTCATTCTTTTTATAAATTTATAATTCCTGATATTTTAGGAAGTAAAGCTAATGATAATATAATTAGAGTATGGAGTTCAGCTTGCTCTACAGGCGAAGAAGCATACACTATTGCCATGATTTTCCAAGAGAAAATTAAACCTTTATTCCCGGAGTTACAATTACAAGTAATTGGTAGCGATATAAATAATTCATCATTAGAATTTGCTAGAAAAGGAACCTATCAGCACTATTCTATTCAAAATGTCCCAGAATTATATTTAAAAAAATATTTTTTGCAACAAGGGAATAATTATATTGTCTCTGATGAAATTAAGAAATTAGTTAGATTTATTAATATTAATATCTATAATGATAAACAAATTAATAATGTGAGGAATTGTGACGTTATCTTTTCATGTAATGTCATGATTTATTATGATTTATCCTCAAGGAAAATTATCGTCAATAATTTATATAATTCTCTAAATAAAAATGGTTACTTATTTATAGGTTATACTGAATCATTGCATGGAATATCTAAATCATTTAAATTAGTCCACCTACCGCAAGCATTAGCTTATAAAAAAGAATATTGATGGAAAATACCAAAGCTAAAGATTATTGTATATTAGTAGTTGAAGATTCGCCTTCAATGAGGAAATATATCGCATTATCTCTGAAATTATACGGATATAAATTAATTCTTGCAGTAGATGGTATGGATGCTTTAGAGAAAATCACAGGAAAAAAAGTTGATTTAATTATTACTGACCTAAATATGCCAAATATGGATGGTTTTGAATTAATTAAAAGAATAAGAAGATTAGAGGAATTCGAAAAATTGCCGATAATTGTATTATCTTCTTTGTCAGAGACATACGATATTAAAGAAAGCATTAGAATCGGAGCTAATACTTATATTCTAAAACCTTTTAATATCGAAGTCATACAATCGGAAGTACAAAAATTAATTGGAATTAAATAATAATTTGCAATTATTTATAATTATATTAAATAATAATATTATTCAGCAAATAAATATAAAAAATAAAGGAAAATAACGTGAAATTTTTAGTGGTTGATGATTCCCCTACTATGAGAAGAATAGTAATCAATGCTTTAAAAACATTCGGACACAACGATATAGTAGAAGCAGAAGATGGGCAAGATGCTTTAAATAAACTTTTAGCAGAAAGCTTTGAATTTGTAATTACTGACTGGAATATGCCTAATATGACAGGACTCGAGCTAACGAAAGCCATTCGCTCAACTGATTCTCTTAAGAATTTACCAATTTTGATGGTTACTACAAGAGGCTTAAAGCAAGATATCATCGAAGCACTTCAAGCTAAAGTAAATAATTATGTGGTAAAACCATTTACTCCTCAAGTATTGAAAGAAAAACTTGATGCTGTACTGAAAGCTGTGGGGTTAGCATAATGAAAGGAAATGGTAATAAAATGAAAGAAATGGATTTATCACAATTATTAGGTAAAGCTGAAGAATTAAGAGCTTTGTTTGTACTTGGCCAGAGAGTAATTCCTTTTATTGAAGAAATTTTTATTTTTGTAAGCGAAATTAAACCTCTGCTCGACGAAATTAATATTTCTATAAAAGATAATTTGAAAAAAATGCCTAATGCTTCTAAACAACTTACTAAAGTTACTGAAGCTACTGAAATGGCAACTATTGAAATTATGGATATAGTCGATGGATTATTCTTTAAAAGTGATGTAATTTCTTCTAATATCAATAAATTGACTGATATTAATAAGAATTCTGTTAATAATCCTTCAAATGTAATTAGCTTACTTTCTTCTGCTGTAGATAACGCTCAAGATGAAAATTTGGCTAAAGAATTGACTGATAAAATTGCAGACTACAAAAACAATAATGAAAGTGAATTTGATGCTACTGTCGGTAAAACTAATGACATTATCAATAGCATAAAAGATGATTCTAATTCGATTATGATGGCTCTGCAAATGCAAGATATTACTACTCAACAAATTGCAGCAGTAAATAATTTGCTCGAGACAGTTCAAATAAAGTTATCTCAAATTATTGAAAAATTCCAAAATAGCGATATTGGAGATTTAGTTGCTTCAGGTAATTTAAGTGGCTCTAATAATGAATCTACACAACATGCGAGCCCTACTAATGTGTCAAAAATGCACAGAGCAATTGCGTTCGATCCTGATGCAGTAGAATCTATCACTCAAAAAGAATTCCGCCAAAATAACGTTGATGAACTTATTAATAACTTCGATCCAGATGCTACTTATGCACAAGAAGAAGCCACAGAAGTTTCCTCAACTGATATAGACGCACTATTTGCTTCTAATAATGGAACTGCTGCTGAAGTTGAAAATACTCCATCAAATACCGAAAGCAATGATCCAATATCAGCAGACGACATAGATGCTTTATTCTCAGGTAATTCTAATCAAAATGATGCTCCTGCTCAGGCTGCTGCCGATGATTTAACTGATTTTTCGCAAGATGATATAGATGCTTTATTTGGTAAATAGATCTTAGATTACTAATATGGGTAATATACAAAAAGACCAAAAGTCAAAGGATTTTATTTTTGAAGCTAGTGACTTCGATCCTAAAGATGTCATTAATCAAACTGTTAACGACTATAAGTCTAATAATGTCCAAAAAGTAAATACCCCTACTATAACCTCAGAAAATAATGTCGATGAAGACACAAGACATCATAAAAAAAAGAATTTTGATTTTGAAAATCAATTAGTTAATCCTGATGCTGAAGAAAATTTTGAGGATTTTTTAGATCTTCCGGTTATTACCGGTAATTATAAAGGATTTAATAGAGCAAATAGAATTTCATCTGATAAAATTATTAATTCAAGTAATTCAATTAATTTAGTTGATGTAGATTTTACAGATTCTAATTCACCTAAACATCATAAAGATGACTTTTCTACAATTATAATTAACAAAGACCAAGAAAATAATGTGATTGGGATAGATGTAATTTGCCGGTGTGGAAATAAGACAAGAGTCAATTTTACTTTCGACGAAAAAGAAAATGAAATTAAGGTGGAAGGTTCAAATAAAGTAAAAGTCAAAGATCCGTCTTATGATCCAACTTCAATTGATGAAAATTTACCAAATCATATTTATGAAGCACCTACTAATATATTAGATGATGAAAATTATAATGAAAGTCTTTTGGAGAATATAGACGATAATAATATTGAATAGAAATATACAGTACTTATAAAATATATAAAAGCACTCTATCTATAGATTTATATAAATCTTCTAGAGTGCTTTCATTTATTATAGTAAAATCAGCAAGTTTCCTTTTTTCTTCAGCAGAAAGTTGAGTTTTTAGTCTTTGAGCTGCTTCTTCTGCAGAAATATTATTTCTTTTTGTGATTCTTTCAATAGAAATATTATCATTGCTATAAATGTTAATTACGTAGTCAAATCCTTCATTTAACCCCAATTCAAATATTAAAGCGGATTCCACGAAAATGATTTCTAAACCATTATTTGCATTTATTTCAATCTGATTAATTAGTTCTTCAATAACTGCTGGATGAATAATTAAATTTAATTTTTCTAAATTATCTTTTTTATTTTTATCGTTACCAAAAACGCATTCTGAGATAAATTTTGTATTATATACACCATTAATATAAGCCATATTACCAAAAGCATTAGTAATTTTTGCTTTTATATCGGAATTAGACTCTAAAAGTTCTTTTGCAATATTATCAGAATATAGCACTTTGTAAGATTTAGACTCAATATAATTGGAAGCAGTAGATTTGCCACTTCCCATATTTCCTGTAATTCCTATTACTTTAATTTCATTCATTCTTAATTGTTATGAAAATTTAAAAAAATCAAATTTAATAATTAATTTTTAATAAATTTTTTGGTTGCTCTTTTATCTTTTTCTATATATTCAATGATATAAACGCCAGCCGGGAGATAAGCAATATCAATTTTATCAATTATATTTTCAAACATAGCATGAGGATATGATTTTTCAAAAATTATTCCTCCATTTATATCAATTATTCTCATATTTAATAAATTGCGAGAATTTTCATAAAATCTTTTATATGAAATAAATAATTCATTATTTACAATTTTATAATTTAAATTTGCCTTTGGATCTTCTTTGCTGATTTCCTCTACGTCGGATTTTAGACCTTCTAATACGAATAAACCGGCTTCAGTAGCCATATATAATTTTTCTTTATATTTTGGTCCGAAATAACGTAAAGACCATACATTTCCGACAGGTCCATAATTTGAGCTAACAACATTTGCATAGTTTGAATCTAATAAAATTTTAAAAATAGTACTGCTTGACCCTACTACAAGTGCAGAATCATCATCTATAAAATCGACAGAAATTAAATCTTGAACAATAGGATTATATTGTTTTACCCATGTGTTTCCTCCATCTTTAGTATAGAGCATAATACCATTTTTTCCAACTACTATTGCTTGATTCTCTCCTCTACATTTTACTCCGAATAGTGTATCTAAATACGGAATTTGTAATTTTTCAAATGAATTTCCTCCGTCGGTACTTTTTAGAATTGTACCTCCTTCTCCGCACACCATTCCAAAATTAGGATTACTGAAACTAATAGAATAAAGGTTTTTATCACTTATTTTCTTTTCTATCCAATTATTAGTAAGCAAATCTTTTACTAAAAAAGCACCATTATGACCACATATATATAATTTATCATTAGTATAAGAACTTCCTTTCAAAGTATCTTTAGTAGCGATTTCCTCTTTAGTCCAATTTTTTAATGAATTTTTACTTTGTAATACTAAGCCATTTGAGCCAACAACATAGAAGGTATAATCATCAGTTTGAGTGATTTTATATAAGTCTTCATTATAATTTGTATTGACAGTATCAAATAATAATTGGTCGCTGATATTTGCATAGATTCTTCCGTATTTCCCTGATGCAATGAAATGATTTGTTTTATAATAAAAGGCATCGAAAAAATCGAGGGAATAATCTAAAATATGAGCAGTACTCCAATTTGTTCCGTAATTTGAAGAATATTGAATTATACCTTGTTCTCCAGCTACAACAATATATCTTCCTCTCACATTTACACTTTTATAAGTAGGAGTTGGGTCAACCCAGTCAATTTTATTGTCATAGGTCCACCAAGTTTTGCCGCTATCGAATGTGCCGCGAACAATTTTATCTCCGGGCACCTGCACAGAGTCTGTTGCGCTTGGGTCAGCAGTATATCCGCCAACGAATATTTCTTCTTCTCCACTTTCTAAAGTACGAGTAGCTACTCCCCAGAAGCTACTATCAGGGAATGCGAACATATTCCATGTGTAACCGCCATCAGTAGATCGCCAAATTCCACCATTAGGTAAATTGCCATAATTAGTATATGTGATTGAAGCATATACTTTTCTAGGATCTTCGTTATTGAATGCAAACATTGTAATTTCATTGTCAAACATTGCAGTAGGATCATTAATTATATTTACATCTTTAGGTGAGATATTTTCTTTTAGTAATTTGAAATGTGTCCAAGACTTTCCTCTATCGGTGGACATCATAGATAATCCGCCTTGATTACCACAAAGCAAAATGTTTGAGCTGTCAGGTCGTACGGCAAGACATGTTGGTTGTTGCTCATTTCTTGTACCGGGGATAAAATTTCCGGCACTATCAATTTTTGGAGAATAAACAATTGATAAAGTATCCCAAGTGAGTCCATTATCAAGAGATTCATAAATTCTTCTATCGTTATAGTTTCCCAGATAAAAATGTCCATCTTCTTCGGCATCTTCTGCAAGTGCTTTTCCGTTTAGGAAGCAGTGATTCATTGTGCTTGATGTTACTTCTTCCCAAGTTTTTCCTTTATCTGGACTTCTAAATAAATTTCCCATTGCAATACCGCCAGCAAGAATTACATTTGGATCTTTCCTGCTCACGAGCATATTATTCATATTGCTTCTGCCTTGAGTCATTAAAATAGAATCGCGTACCCAAGTTTTTCCAGAATCGCGTGAGATAAATATTCTAAAGCCGACTCCACCTGCATACATATTAGCAGGATTCACTGGATCGACTGCGATTTCATAAGTTAATTCAGGAATTAGCCTTCTCCATCCTAAATCTTGTGGATTAACCTCAGAAAATAAATCTAAAGAAAATAATAATAAAATCGGTATCAGTATAAACTTTTTCATAATTATTAAAATATATTTTTTGTCTATTTTATATTATACAAAACTTTTTCCATTTAATATAGACACAAAAATCGCAAAAAGTATTCAAAAATAAGTAATATTTTTAAAAATAATATGTATTTAGATAATATTCTGAAAATAAAAGATTGATAGAGTAATAATATAAGAGAAATATATTTGCATAGTATTTTTATTTTATTTATTTTTGGATAGCTTCTTCAAATTAATTGTGAAATGATTGTTAATTTTCCAAATGAGTAAACAAATATGATTTTTCAATGTTTCAAACGTATAAATGTTATTATAGTAATTTTAGTTATTAATGCTATAAATCTATTTAGTAATGATATTAATTATGATTTTTATATTATTTTAAATGAGAAAAACTGTGCTTCTTGCTATATATCATCAATAACAGGACTTTGTAATTTGATAAATAATAGTTTTCCTAGTTCTAAGACAAAAATCATTTATGATACTAAAGATTCAACCTTAATATTAAAACTAAAAAGTTCAATCAATAAAGATTTGAAAATAATTTCTAATAATGATGCTGAAGTCTTGTATAAATATTATAGTTCAATTAAACAAAAAGTACCTTTTATAATAATTGAAAATGATAAAAATAGTTTCTTTAGATTAGATCTAAATTTAAAAGATCCTTTAGAAACTATAAATGAAATTAAGAATATTATAAAACATAATAAAGAGGAAAAGATAGAAGAATTATATGAATTAAGTTGTGGTACTATTTTGGAGAGCGAGCAATTTAAAGATTATTTGTTTTTTTCTAATACTAGCAATGAGTCCTTTATTTTCAATATTTCAAATAAGAAATTTGAAAAAATCGAAGCATATTCTTCTGATAGCATAAAACTAAAATTTATTAAGAAAGAGAAAATGGGTATTCTAAATGAAATAATTAAATATGGAAATCCATTTAATATTACTAATAATATCATCGAAATAAATGATAGTGTTATTACTACTCTTAATGTATTAATGTATGATATTTTAGTAAAAGACTCACTAATTGATAATCAGCTTAGTCAAACGGTAACTCCATATTACAAGCGTATGCTTTTCTATTATAATTATAAAAATGGGAAAGTTGCCTATAAAGATATAAATTTAAATTTATCAAATATTTTCAATAAGCAATCTTATTATATTAAAAAAAATCTTTTCAACAATAACTTTATATTAATGATGTATTTGCATAATGTAATACATTTAAATAATATTGAAGAAAATGTAAATTTAATTTTAAAAACGAACAATAATTTTGAAATTATTGATAGTATTTCTATAGCTAAAGTAGCAAGAATTTGTATGAAAGATAGCTTAAATACTGGAAGATATTATTTCTTATCAAATAACAACAATAATTTGATATATAATCATGAAAGTAATCTTTATCTCAATGAGATAGATGGTAAAATTAATACAATTAACTTAAGTGGCATTTTATCTTATAATTCTTTAAATGAAAATGATAAAGATTTGTTATTTATGAGAAATCCACTTCAAATTAAATCTATTTCATATCCTTCTGTTTTGGTTACGGATAAATATTATTTAATATTTATTGTAATTGAAGAGAAGGAAAATAATATTTTATTGATGTCTAAATATAGTTTTGATGGAAATATAATTTCTCAACGTAAATTAAATATTAATTCAAAATCTATTCAGTATTTTCAGGTATTTAAAAATTTTGATATAAACAATGATTATACAGTTTTAACTGCAAGATATAAAGACGAGACAGGTAAGACCAAATTTATCTCAATTAAAAACAACTAATTTCAGGCAATAAAGCCAAAATAGATATTGAACAACTTCCTCCAGGAATGTATTATATAAAAATCGGCAATAAAACTCAGCAAATAATTAAAGTTGAATAATATAATTAGAATAGAATAAAATTAAAAATTCCCATACCACAAATTAAGGTATGGGAATATATTTTTACTCCACAGTAACGCTTTTAGCTAAATTTCGTGGTCTATCTACATCTCTACCTAATTCTAAAGCAGTATAATATGCTAATAATTGCAGAGGAATAACGGATAAAACAGGGGTAAGCATTGGCAAAGTCTTCGGAATATAAATTATATCATCAGTTAGTTCTGCTAATTCAGTATCGCCGTAATTAGCTATTGCAATTATTTTACCTTTTCTCGCTAGCACTTCTTGAATATTAGATTTCACTTTATCATAAATTTCATCGCGCGTAGCGATGAATACAACAGGCATATTTTCATCTATTAGTGCAATAGGACCGTGCTTCATTTCGGCAGATGGATAGCCTTCAGCGTGAATATATGATATTTCTTTTAATTTTAGAGCGCCCTCTAAAGCTACAGGATAATTATAACCTCTACCTAAATAAATGTAATTTTTTGATTTGCTATATTTTACAGCAATTTTTTTAATTTGCTCGGAATTTTGCAGAATTTCTTCAATTTGAGATGGAATTTGAGTAATTGCTTTTGCTATGTTCATTCCTTCTGTAGAAGATAAATTCCTCATTCTACCTAAATAAAGAGATAGAAGAGTAAAAGCACATAATTGTGATGTGAATGCCTTTGTAGATGCCACACCAATTTCAGGTCCAGCGTGAATATAAATTCCAGCTTCGGTCTCGCGTGCAATTGAGCTACCTACAGCATTTACAATACCGCAACATAGAGCGCCTTTTTGTTTTGCTTCCTTAATTGCAGCAAGAGTGTCGGCAGTTTCTCCAGATTGAGAAATAGCGAAAACAATGTCATTTTGGTTTATTACTGGATTGCGATACCTAAATTCAGATGCATATTCTACTTCTACAGGTATGCGGGCTAAATTTTCAATTAAATATTCTGCTACTAATGCAGCATTCCATGAAGTGCCACAAGCTGTGATAATAATTTTTTCGGCATTACGCAATTTATCTTCTATATTTCTAAGTCCGCCTAATTTTACATTGCCTTCATCGACTAATAATCGACCGCGAAAAGTATTTTCAAATGAAATAGGCTGCTCGTGAATTTCCTTAAGCATAAAATAATCGAAACCACCTTTTTCAATCTGGTCTAAATTATAAAGTATTTCTTGAATTTCGCTATTTGTATCAACATTATAAATAGTTTTAGTGAAATAATGATTTTTGGTTATTATAGCCATTTCATTATCATCTAAATATATTACTTGCCGAGTGTGTTGAATAATTGCTGAGGCATCTGAAGCTAAAATAAATTCATTTTCGCCTATTCCAAGCACCATAGGGCTACCTCTACGAGCAGTGATTATTTTATCAGGTTCATAACTAGATACTACTGCTATACCGAAAGTACCTTCTACTTGAATTAAAGCATTTCTGACGGCAGATTCGAGATCTTTGGTTTGCTCATAAATTGCACCGATTAGGACAGCAAGCACTTCAGTATCAGTTTGTGATTCAAAGGTATATCCTTTTTCTATCAGTTTAGTTCTAAGTACAGTATAATTTTCAATTATACCATTATGGACTAAAGCAATATTTTTGCTATTATCATAATGAGGATGTGCATTAGTATTATTTGGGACTCCATGAGTAGCCCAACGAGTGTGAGCGATTCCAATATGAGAATTAATTTTCTTATGGTCGATTAATCTATCTAAATCTTTGACTTTGCCTTGATTTTTAAATACTTGTAATTTAGAGTCCTCTGAAATAAAAGCTAATCCTGCTGAGTCATATCCTCTATATTCTAAACGCTGAAGCCCATTAATAAGTATATGAGATGATTTTTTATTTCCAATATAAGCAACAATACCGCACATAGATTTTCATTATTATTAAATAAAATATGTAATATAAACGTTTTAAATCAAAAAAAAGTAAAAAAAATAATAATTATTTTCAATAATCGAAGAAAATTGTAAAATTTACGTCTTTAAATAAACATAGAAAAGATAAATTATGCCATATTTTGAATTTGACAACCACCAAATATTTTATGATACAAAGGGAAATGGAGAGGATTTATTGCTATTGCATGGTAATATTGCATCTTCTGTAATGCTTGAATCAGAAATTAATTATTTTTCAAAAAGATATAGAGTTACATATTTTGATTATCCCGGATTAGGCAAATCAGCCAGATTAGAGAAATTAAGTGATGACTTTTGGAAATATAATGCTAAATGTGCGCTAGAGTTAATTAATTTTTTAAAAATTAAAAGTACAAAAGTAATAGGTACAAGTGGTGGTGCTAAGGTAGCTATTAATTTAGGTTTGATTTCTCCAAATTTAATTGATAAAATGATTGCTGATAGTTTCTTCGGCGAATATATCACAAAAGAAGAAGCCGATAGATTACGCCAAATGAGGTTGAAAGGTAAAACTCAGCTATTACATAAAGCATTTTGGCAAAAGATGCACGGAGATGATTGGGAGCATTTAGTAGATTTAGATATCGATTTGATGATAAATACAGGTTATAAGGGAATTAATCCAATCGAAGGCGATTACTCTGTAATTGATTTTCCGGTGATGATTACTGCAAGCACGGAAGATGAATTAATCCCAAACATTGAGGAAAGAATGATTCCAATAATCGAAAAAATCCAGTATTGTGAATTTAAATTGTATGATAAAGGAAAACATCCTTTAATGATTACTAGAAAAAAACTATTTAGAACAATTGCAGAAGAATTTTTCGATAAATAATATCTAATAATAGTTTTTAATAAAAGGTAAATGATGAAAATAGAATTATTAGCTCCCGCTAAAAATCTTGAATATGGCAAAGCCGCTATTGATGCTGGTGCTGATGCTGTTTATATTGGCGTGAGTGGATTTAGCGCCCGCAAAGCTGTAGGGAATTCCATTGCAGAAATTGAAGCACTTATAAATTATGCTCATAAATTCTATGCTAAGGTGTATGTAGCAGTAAATACAATTATTTATGAAAATGAATTAAATAAAGTGCAAGAATTAATTCATTCGCTTTATAAAATTAATGCTGATGCTATAATTATTCAGGATTTAGGCATTTTAAAGTTGGATATTCCGCAAATACCTATTTTTGCAAGTACGCAAATGAATAATTATGATTTAGAGAGAATTAAATTTATTGATTCTCTGGGAATAGATAGAATAATTTTAGCTAGGGAATTGGGAATTGAGGAAATAAAGCTAATAAGAGAAAACGTAAATTGTGAGTTAGAGACTTTTATCTATGGTTCGCTTTGTGTTTCTTTAAGTGGACAATGCTACATAAGTGCTGCCTCTTGCGGTAGGAGTGCAAATCGTGGCGAATGTGCTCAAATATGCCGACATAACTTCGATTTAGTAGATGCAAATGGAAAAGTATTAGAAAAAAATAAATATTTGCTATCATTAAAGGATTTAAATCTCGAGAATAAAATTGAAGATTTGATAAAAGCTGGAGTTAGCTCTTTTAAAATAGAAGGTAGGCTTAAAGAATTAGAATATGTCATTAATTCCGTAGCATATTTCAGAAATAAAATAGACAACTCAATCAAGAAGATTAACAATGAAAACTCACTTCAAAATAAATTAGATAAGCAAAGTAATGTTTATTCAAAATCTTCAAGTGGAGAAATAAAATTAAATTTTTTACCAGATTTAGATCGTACTTTTAATCGCGGAGGTACGAATTATTTTATTGATAATCAAAAAAATAATGATAGCAAAATTAATGGGAAATTAACAACATATAATACTCAAAAATCAATTGGAAAATATATCGGAACTATTGAAAATTGCAAAGAAAAAGAGGTTACTATTAAATCTAATGAAGTAATAGCACCGGGAGATGGTCTTTGCTATTTTGACGAAGAGAATGTATTGCAAGGTTTTAGAGTCAATAATGTTATAAATGGAAAAATTATTACATTAAAACAAATTAAAATTAAGAAAGGAACCAAAATATATAGGAACGAAGATATTGATTTCGAAAGAGTTTTGAAAAAAAATAATCCACCAAAAAGAAAAATTAAAATTAAGATATTTGTTGATTATTTAACTGCTAATTCAAGTACAGAATTGCAATTTAAAGTAATAGATGAAGATGGCAATCAGATAATTTTAAAGGAAAATGATAATTCTCTAAATGGAAATTGGATTGACCATAAAATAATTGAAAAGCAATTCGGAAAAGTAGGAAATACAATTTTTGAAATAGATAAAATTAATATAAATTCAACTATAAAAATTGCAAAAAGTATATCAGAAATAAATCAAATCAGAAGAAATATGTTGGAGTTACTATTAGAAGAAAGAATTAAAAATTTTCCGAAAATTATTCAAAAAAACAAAATAATTAATTTAAACAGTAAGAATTACAAAATAAATAAAAATTTCTCTTTGCTTAATATAGCAAATCATTTGTCATTGGATTTATATAAAGATATTATATTAGACAAGAACTTAGAGATAAAATATGCACCAGAAGTTACTCAAGAATTTGATGAAATACCACTTATGACGAGCAAATATTGCATAAAGCGAGAACTTAACATTTGCCCAAAACATAATAAAGTAGAGAATAACGACTCTCTAAAAACTGAATTATTTCTAAAAGACAATTCTAAGAAATATAAATTAGAGTTTGACTGCAAGGAATGCATAATGAAAATATATAAAGCACAAGATAAAGCAAAATAATTTTTTAATTATATTTTATAAAATAATAATTCTTTTTTTTTGTCTAAAGATCATACAATAATTTAAATTATAATTAGTGAAAAAAATATTTATTATACCACTCTAATAAATTGAAAAGAAACAACATAAGGACTATTAAAAATGCTCAATGAATTAATTATTAAATCGATGCCACTTATTCCGAAATCAATTATCAAAAGTGTTGCTAAGCGATATATTGCTGGTTCGTATCTCTCAGATGCAATTAGCATGACAAAGAAATTTGAGGCAAATGGTGCTATGACTACAATTGATCTTTTGGGTGAATTTGTGCAAGAAAAAGAAAAAGCACTACATGAGCGAGGAGAAATTACAAAAATAGTTGATGCAATTAAAAGCAACAATTTAAAAACATATGTTTCAATAAAACCTACTTCATTAGGACTAGGAATAGATGAAAATTTTGGTTATGAAAATATCGAATATTTAATTAAATATGCAAGAGATAATCAGCAATTTATGCGTTTAGATATGGAAAATTCTCCTTATACTGAAAAAACTCTAAATGCCTACAGTAAGTTACGTTCTAACGGATTAGATAATGTAGGAGTAGTTATTCAAGCATATATGAAGCGTAGCGAAAATGATTTAATTAATTTAAAAGAATTTAAACCAAATGTGCGTTTGTGTAAAGGTATTTATAAGGAGTCTGCAGAAATTGCAATCCAAGATAAACAAGCAATACGCGATAATTGGAAGAAATTATTAGCATTCCTTTTTGAAAATGGTAGTTATATTGGAATAGCAACTCATGACGATGAATTAATTAATTTTGCTTTAGATTATATTACTAAAAATAATATTTCAAGGGATCAATATGAATTCCAGATGCTATTAGGTGTAAGAGAAACGCGAAGAGATGAAATAATTAAATTAGGCCATAAAATTAGGATATATACTCCATTCGGGGAGGATTGGTATGGCTATTCTATTCGTCGCTTAGAAGAAAATCCAGATATGGCAGGGCATATTTTTAAAGCATTTTTTGGTATTGGTAAATAGTTCTTTTGTTTTTTTTAAAAAAAAGCTTTTTCACTTCTTATAATTTATTCTTCCCTCTGTAAAATTATGCAGAGGGATTTTTTAAATTTATTTAAGTAAGTTCTTTTATTCTACTTTCATCTAAATTATACATTTGTTTATATATTGCTAATTTGATTTTATCAAGAATGAAATGGCTTAATACAATGTTATTTTGTTGATTAAGATCTTTGTTTTTGCCAATAACGGATAATAATTTCATTTCAATTTTATTATTATCAGAAAAAGAAGGCATATTGTATGCAAAATCTGGGTATTCAACGCAATTAATTTTACGATAAAATAGTAATCTTTTGTATTCAACTGAACTAGGATCTGAATTATAAGGATTTTCTATTTCTATTATTAATATAGTATTATTTGAAATAATAGTATTTATAACTTCTTCTAAGAATAAATAACCATAATTTTTGCCACGATAATTATTATCAATTGCAAAATAATTTAATACAGTAAAATTATATTTCTCTTTTTTATCAAAATGTTGTAATGAGAACAATGTCGCAAACCCAATTAAATGCTCTTTATCATCGGAGCAATTTTGATAATAACCCAATACATTTTCACGTTTATTTTTAATTCTTTGATGAAGCACTTCAATAGGAATTTGCTCACTTAGCGGAAAAGCTTCAGTGTATATTTTAAATACTTTAAGTAATTCATTTTCATTATTGTTAAGGAATTTTATCATATATTCATTAATTAGAATATTTATTTTTTAATAAATTTAAAATAATGCGTTTTCTCATTTATGATTAATTTTCCTATATAATTACCTAGTGGGAGTGGATTTACTTGATTATTATTTCTTAAATTGCATGTTAATATATCATTATTAATAGTGAGCTCATCTGCTGAATAATTTGATTTTAAGCTACCCTTTGAATCATATATCAATAAATTAAGATTATTTATAAAAGGTGTACTGATTTGTAAATTGATTTCATCAATTATTGGATTAGGGAAGATGTTAATTAGATGATTATCATAAATTTTATTGTGAATGACTTTTGAGTCAGTTGCATCTTTAATTTTACTTACTAAAATTTCGCAGTCCCCACTAATTGGATATGTAGTAAATTTTAAAGCATCAAATTCATTTTTCTTTTTAATGATTTTTGTAGATTTATTTGCCTCGATAACATTCACACCGCCATCAATAGTATCTCTTGTCATAAAGTTAATTACATAAACTCTATTTATAATGGAATCTTTCCATTGATTACATTTCCTATTGATTTTGAATAATATTGTAGAATCATTATTTTCAACTTGGTATGATAAAATTTCATATTGCTTGTCATTTAGCGAATTTGGATTTTTGCCGTCGTCAATATAGCAGTATGAACTAAATTTAGACACATCTTTATCATAATAATAATTTAGAATTAGAGTATCGGTTGAATATTCCTCAGTATTCATTACTTTTTTAGCATTAGGAATGATTGCCCCAGCTCTGACAAATAAAGGCATTTCAGCAAGGGAATGATAAATAAGAGTATCTGTATTACCTTTATATTTATTTAAATTAAAATAATCTATCCAATCTCCATTAGGGAATTTTACTTTTTTAGAATCAGTAGAATCAAATATCGGAGCTACTAAAATATCGCGACCAAAATAAAATTGTTTGCTTTCATCTTTGAATCTTTCAATATTATTTGTATTTCCAATAAAAAGAGTATCAAAAATCTCATCGCTGTAATCATAAAAATTCATAGCTCTGCATAGTGGATAACCAAGCGTAGAATTTTCATAAGCTAAAGTGTAATTATATGGCAATAAAGCATAGCGAAGTTCAATAAATTTACGATTAATATTGACTACTGTATCATTGTATACGTATGGCAATGGAGAGGCATTTCCATTAGAATGAGTTCGCATAATAGGTGAGAATGTCCCAAATTGAAGCCACCTAGTGTATATTATTGGGTCAATATAATTTCTTCCATCGTATCCCCCAATATCAGAATTTAAATACGCTATCCCACAAACACCGAGAGATAAAATCATATCTATTTGGATGCTCATTGTAGTGAAATCATTTAAGCAATCACCAGACCAAGGAAATACAGAAAATTTTTGAATACCAGACCAACCAGCTCTTGAGAACAAGATATTTCTTACATTTGGTTTTATTATATTAAAATTATTTATTAGAGATTCGCACCAAATATTAGAATAAATATTATGGATATTTAACATATGTCCATTGAAATGTATTGAGCCTGCATTATGTATTTCCGGTTCTCCTACATCGAGCCACCACCCATCTATATTTGCATCTAACGTAATTTTATTAAATAATTTTACAAACCAATCTAATGCTTTCGGATTAGTAAAATCAACTAATGATACATCAGCAGTGAAAAACTGGTATAATGAAATAGAACTATCTTTATCGAGGGCAAAGAAATGATTATCTACTGCATGTTTATAATTATGCGATTTTAAAGCGATATAGGGTTCAGAAATTAGCAGTTTCTTAATTTTATTAGAATCTAATTCTTTCATTACATCATAAAAATCATTCCAATTTCCATCTTTATTTAATGTAAAATTACCCATTCCTTTTCCACCACCGAACCAACCATAATCAATTGCAAAAGCATCTACTGGAATTTTTAATTTATTAAATGATTGTGTTACTTCTCGAATTTCGCTAGTCGAGTGAAATATTTTAGATTGCATAAAACCTAATATCCAAAGTGGTGGGAGAGGTTGAAATCCTGTTAAAAATGCGATATTATTAGTAATTTTGCTTTGACCTCTGGAGCTAATTACATAAAAGCAAGGATAAATAAAATCTCCATAAAAGTGAAAATGCGAAGTGTGTTTTTTAGAATAGGTATTACCTCTCGAAGGATTATCAATAAGAAGTCCAAACTTATTGCCCCAAATATATGTAGGTGAAGTAACATGTGCATGGTCTCTTGGATATGTATATTTAAATTCTGCTACATTATATAAGCTAAAATCGTGATTACGTTTATTAAAATCGTTAGCCTGTGAGCCTAATCCATACAACGCTAAAGAAGAATCAATACTACAAGAAAAACCTTTATAATTATTAGGAGTAGAGTAAAGAATATTTTTCATCAAAGTATCTTTGCTAATTTTATCAATGATTAGCATCGATAAATTTTCTTTTTCAATATAAATTAAAATTGAATCGCTATCAATTTCATATTGATTGTTAAGTTCTTTGAATTTAAAAGCATTATCGATAGTATTTGCAATTACAGCATATTTTTTGTTATCTAAAGTATCATTAGCGTATCCAGTTGTAATTTTAGCAATATCTTTCTTGCAAAATTCAATTTTGACTTGCCTTTCGCTTCCAAAAATATGCACTAATTTGCTATTATTGATAACTTTATTATTTGTAATTTTTGAATTTTCATCACTTTTTACTTGTGAAAATGCGAAGTTAAAAAAAATAACTATGTATAATAATTTTAATATAAATTTCATTGTTTAATTAATGTTAAGTAATATTATTATTGCGTTCAACGAAAAAAACTATTTTTATGTTAAATGTATCGTGTATAATAAAATTAAGTAGAAACTATTCTTCAAAATTAAAAAAAAAATCAATAGTATCAAAATAGTAAGAAAATATTAAAAATAAATATAATTATTGAAACAAATATTTCACATATTTCGTTTTCAATAAAATAGATTAATTTCAATGAAATAATTTTTTAGAATAATTTAAAGGTTATAGAAATAAAATTATATTATTATAGAAAAAATTTGTAATTTTATTTTTTGCTATTTTAATTTTTAAAATAAAATAAAATTTATAAAGATGAATCCACTCGATATTGAAAAGATTGAAGCAATACTTGGCACTGCATATTCAAAATTGAATAATACATTTTCTTGGATGATAGATAAAGTCGATACAAAAGATAAATTGTTACTTACAATTTATAATGATGTTAAAATTGACGGCACCTCTGATGCTATTTCATTAATTTCAGCGCAGAACAATCAAGGATATTTTGAATTGCATAATTGCAATAAATATTTTTTATTTGAGCCAGATGAAATTATTTTCCTTAACATTAGCGAAAATAGTATTTCAAGTCTTGTTGTGAGCGCAAGTGGTAATTTATCAGTATTTTCTAATATTAATAGAAAGATACTTCAGAAGGATATTACTACTTTAGATTCATCTCTTTTAATGTCTGCAATGCAACTTTCTATTACAGAAGAAGCAATAGATTAATTATTAAAGTGGCATTTTTGCAGTAAGCTCTAAAAATATTCCACCAAAGTTTGTAATCGGTTTATTTCTTACTGAAGCTAGCCCATCGCCACCAAATGGAATATAAAGATATTTCATTCCAAAAGTAATAAAAGTAGACCCTGACATTATATCGACACCTACTCCACCATATCCAACTGGCTTAAAGTAGTTTTTAGCTTTAGAGAAGGCTTTGAAAAATTCTATATCATAAGGAGTAGCTAAAATCCAACTTATTCCACTTCCTGCTTCAATAAAAGGACGTAGTTTATTTGTCAAAGTAGAGGAGAAAAGCCTATATTTGATTCCAAGCATTAGGGGAGCAAAATAAATTCGATTTATTTTATTTGGCACTCTATAATCCATATAATTATAATCCCATATTTCAAATTCATCTGAGTTATGAGCTCCACTTATAAGTAACTGTGCATTAATACTAAAAGCACGAGACAGAGAATATTGATAGCTGGCACCTAATCCTAATCCATGATCACTAAAGGCAATATTAATACCGACATAGTTAGTTTTTTCATTTTCAAATGAAATATTTTGATATAAATCAATTGATGGAGAGAATATTATTGAAGTGTCCTTATCAGATGGTATGCCGGGAGAAGTGATTTGCGAAAAAGCTACAAGCCGGCTTATAATAAAAAAGAAAATTACAAATGAGAAAATATATTTGTTTTTATTAATATTCATTGAATTTTTAATTTTGTGAAATAAATTCTTTACAATAATAATAATACGTTTTAATATAATTATATTTTTAATTTTTATAAAAAATTATTTTTCTTTAATTTTGTATTCTGTAACTTTTTATAAATATTGAAATTACAAAAATATAAATTAAATATCTTATTAACGATAGACATTTAATATAAATAATTATAATGAAAATATTAGAATTAATTAAATTGTTAGAACAAGAATTCCCTTTAAATTCAGCCGTTGATTGTGATAGAATTGGTCTACAAATACAAAGTACAAATCCGGAAATAAAAAAAATACATATTTTGTATGAATTAAATTCTGATACAATTAATGAAGCAATTAAATTAAACTCAGATTTAATTATTTCATTTCATCCATTAATTTATTCACCATTGCAATCGATTGTGGAGTCTGATAGAGTGGGAAGGTTGTCTTCAGAAATAATTCGTAATAATATGTCGTTATATGTGATTCATACTAATTTCGATACTTATAAAAATGGTACAAATGTTCTTTTTGCAAATAATTTGGATTTAGAAATAGAATCATATTTATTACCCAACGAAAAATATACTGATAGAGGAATGGGAATTATTGCCAGAGGAAAAGAAAAAGAATTATTTGCTGAGGAATTATTGCAAAGAGTAAAAAAAATATGTAATTCTCCGGTAAAGATTAGCAAATTTGATAAATCAAAAAAATGCAAAAAGATAGCAATTATTTGCGGTAGTGGTTCGTCTTATATTTCTGAAGCAATTGAGCAAAATTGCGATACAATTATTACTGCAGATTGCTCATATCATAAATTCCACGAAGCTGAAGGAAAAATTATGATTATAGACCCTGGCCACAATGAAATGGAGAAGTTCGTTGCAAAGGGTTTGTTTAGTGCTATAAAAAAATTAATAAATGAAAATATTGCGATCACTTACTCTGAAATAAATACTAATCCAATTTTTTATTTATAGATTTAAATGAGATAATAAATTAAATTTACATATATATGGGCAAAATAGATGAAATCTGAACTACAATTCTTAGCAGAACTATCATTAATTGATATTAAATTAGATGAACTTCAAGAAGATTGCGGGGATTTACCTAATAAAATCAAATCTTTAGAAAGAAAATATAATGAAGCTGTTGCTAAAGTAAATGAAACTCAACAAATTTTAAGCGATATAAAAAAATTTAAAGTTGATTCCAAGCTCACATTGCAAGCTCTAAAAGAAAAAGAAGAGAAATTAGCTGCTAAGCAATTTAATGTAAAGAATAATAAAGAATTTGATGCTTATACTAAAGAAATAGATTTTACTCGAAGTGAATTCGTTAGATTGACTGATGAGCTTAGAATGGCCGGTGTGAAAGAAGAAAATTTAACTAATATGATAGAATCTCAAAATAATGATTCTGCTGAAGCTAAAACGGAATTAGATTCTGTACAAAAAGAACTTGACGAAGTGGCTTCAGATCAAAATGAAGAACTTTTAAAACTAAAATCTATTCGTAAGAAAATAATAACAAATATTTCTCACGATACTAATACTGAATATACTAGAATCCGTACACTTCATCACGATGCTGTGATGCCTGTAAGGAAAAATAGCTGTTCAGGATGCTATAGCACAATTCCAGCACAAAAAAATGTAGAATTAAGAAATAATTTAGATTCAATTTTCTATTGTGAAAATTGTGGTAGAATAATTTATACAGATGAATTAGTAATTGATAAAGAAATATTAGATTTAATCAAATATTAACAATAATATTAAATAAAAATGGGGAAAACGGGCAATTGCAGGATATTTTAAAATATAATGAGGAAAGTCCGAACTCCATAGGATAGAGTGCTTCGTAACGCGATGGCAATAATAATTACAAAGATATTTTCATTAATGAATTATCTTTATATTAAAATTGACGGAAAGTGCAACAGAAATTATACCGCTTAATTTGCTAAAAATTAAGTAAGGGTGAAATGGCGAGGTAAGAGCTCACCGATTATAATGGTAACATTATAATAAATGCAAACCCCACTCGGAGCAAAACCAAATATAAGGTCATTAAGGATATAAATTATTTTATCCTTTGTAGAGCGATCCGTTCAAATTCGCAAAGAATATGTCCTTGGGTAGGTTGCTTGAGGATGCAGGTAACTGCATTCGTAGATTAATAATTGCCCTGAGAATTTTTTCTCAGACAGAATTCGGCTTATAGTTTTCTTCATTTTATTTAATAAATTTCCATAAATTTCAACCGCTTAGAGCAAAATTAAATATTTCATAAAGTTCAATTTTCCACAATTTTGAATTTTTAAGTATATTTAATTAAAATAATTCCATTTTTAACCGATATTACTCCTTATTAAGAATATTACATATAATTTAAATTTATAATTAAGGACTAAAATAATGAAATTACCTGAAGATCCATTGTTACTTGAGCTTTTTCCAGAATTTATTGATGGTTGGATCGTTGATTTAGATGAACAATTTTTGCCTGCATATAATAATAAAAATGCACAAGATGTATATAGAGTAGGTCATACATTAAAAGGTACATGTTTTCAATTTGGAATAGATGAAATTGCTCAAATGGGAATTAGTATGATGGAAGCAACTAAAAAAGAAGATTGGGTGGAGATTTATAAATTATATTTGAAAATCAAAGGAAATTTTGCATCAATTAAAAAAGAATTAGATTCTCAATAGTTTTAAAAATAACTTAAAATTAAAAAAAGTAAGGTATCAATTTAAAAGATACCTTACTTTTATTTTAACTAATTCATTTTATTTTAGATTTTTATATTCATTTCTTTCCATTGCTTAAGAGATATTCCATTTAAATCTTTATCCGACACTTTTGGAGATTCATTATTCCAATTAATTCCAATGTCTTTATCATTATATAAAATAGAAATTTCTGATTTAGCATCCCAGAAATTTGTACATTTATAATGAATCACTACTTCTTCGCTTTCGGCAGAAAAGCTATTCCCAAAACCTTTTGGCACCCAAAGCAGTAATTTGTTTTCTTCCGAGAGCTTATATTCTCTATACTGTCCAAAAAATGGTGAATCAATTCTAATATCTACAATTCTAAAAATAGCAGTGCCACGTAATACTCTTTCTAATTTTCCTTGTGGATTATTATATTGGAAATGAATTCCTCTTATTGTACCTAATTTTGAAGATGACTGGTTATCTTGCACAAAAGTTTCTGTAATTCCAAGTTCTTCGAAATCATTTTGATTAAATGATTCAAAGAAATATCCACGATTATCTGAAAATATTTTTGGTTCAATTAATTTAATTCCATTTAAATCTTCTTTGATTATATTATAGGGCATATTTAAGCTAAATAATGATAAAAACAATTATACAAAATTAAGATTTTTTATTATTTATTTTGTTAGAATTCACAAATTAATAAAATATAAATGTTAAATATTTGTAAATATTATAAAAAATTAAGTATTAAACTTGATTTTTAATAATTATTTTCGTATTTTTATATTCACAAAAGTGGCATAAATTAATAAAATAGTAAAGCAGGAAGATTAGCCACAATTAAATTAATAATTGCAGTATATTAATTTAGCAAAATTATGAAATATATCCTAATGATTCTCATTGCTGTTGGGTGTATTGGAGTTGCAAATGGTAAAAGCGAAGACTTTTATAGTATCCGAGGTGAAGCCTATCAATTTGATAAGGTGTTGGAACTATATGATGCAAAACTGATTAACCAAGCAGAACAAAACATTTTATCCCACATTAAGCAATATGACGGTCCATATTCAGAACACAAGCAATTAATGTTGCTTGCTGAAATCGATTTATACAACAATAATTTCAAGCTTGCAGATAGAAAGTTAGAGGATTTTGAGCATTATTATACAAATTCTCCTTTTCTGTCCTCTGCTGTGCTTTATAGAGCTTATATTGCCTTTCAGCTAAAAGATTTTGAAAATGCCGAAAAGCATTTCCAGAAGGCTTTTAATATTGCTGTAGATGATTATAATACTCGCAAAGATAGCATATACAATAATTATGCTGAAGAAGCTATTTATTGGCGAGGAGTGTCGCTTTATCATTTGGGTAGATATAATGAAGCTCAAACTTCATTTTTGGAATGTAATAGAAATTACCCAAATAGCAAATATTCTGACGATGCTCTATATGCTTTAGGTATGATTTCAGAAATTAATAAGAATTTTGATAAAGCTATTTCTTATTACAAGACTTTGAGCAGTAAATATCCATATTCTAATTATATTGTTTCTTCCAAAATTCGAGAAGCAAATAATTATTTAATACTTCGCGATCCATCGAATGCTATAATTACTTTAGACAATTTAAGTAATATTTTAGAAAGAGTAAACAATAATAAGGACGATGGAAATAAATATGAAAAGCAAGTAAACTTAGAAAATTCAGATGAAGAAGTAATTTATTTGAAAGCTGAAGCATATAATTTATATGGAAATTATTCAGAAGCTGAAAAATATTATAATTTATTCATCGAAAAATATCCTGATTCTAGAATAATAAATTATGTGAGGCTTGGTCTTGGCAGAATTTTTCTAGAAAAAAATGATTATAATGGTGCAATAGCAAAATTTGATGATATAATTACTTCCGGTATAGAACTTAATCAATCTCTACTTTCTCAAGCTAAACTTCTTAGGGCAGTAGCTCAGAAAAAAAGCGGTAATCTTAAAGATGCTAAAAAGGAATTTTTGGCACTTTCGCTACAACCAGATTTTGCTTTGCATAGCGACGCAATGTATGAACTGGCTCTGATTTATTACGAGGAAAAAGATTATACAAAATCAATTAAAACATTAATTGATGCAGAAAAAAGAGCTGAAGATGCTCAACAAAAAATAAAATTACATCTGCTGCTTGGTGCTAATTATTTAGAAGAAAAACAATGGCCAGATGCCTTAAATATATATAGATCTGCAGAACAATTAGCACAAAAAAGTTCTGATGTCTACTTAGCTAAAAGAAATTGGTATATTGGCGAAGCAAGACTAAAACAGGGAATAGCATTAGTAAATTTAGCAAAATATAGAGAAGCTATTTTTCCATTACAGACTTTCATTGCCGACCATAAGGACGATCCACGTCTCGATGAAGCAACATTTTGGTTGTCTGAAGCATTTTATAGAGCTAATATGATAAAAAATGCTAGTGAAAATTATAACAAATTAATTACAAAATTTCCGAATAGCAAGAGAGTCGAAGAGAGCTATTATGGCTTAGCATGGACTTATTTTCGTCAGCAAAAATTTAACGAATCCTCAAAGATTTTTGACCAGATGATGAAGCTATTTCCAAATTCAAAATTTGCCTCAGAAGTGTATTCACGCCAAGGCGATGGATATTATTTAACTAAAAGATTTACCGAAGCAGTATCAGCTTATCAAAAAGCTTTAAAAGTCTCTGAGGATAGTGACGAAGGTCAATATTGTAGTTATCAAATAGCTCACTCATACTTTAAAATGGGTTCTTATGACCAAGCGGTTACAGCTTTATTAAATTTTGTAAAGCGCTATCCAAAGTCATCTTATTCAGATAATGCTTTATATTTAGTAGGATGGATATATTTCCAAAGAGATAGGTATACAGAATCTATAGAAAGATTTAAATATTTGCTTGAAGTGTATCCGCAAAGTTCATTAGTACCAAATGCACAATATTCAATTGGCGATGCTTATTATAATTTAGGTAATTTTGATGCAGCAATAACTGAATATAAAAAGGTAATTGAAAAATATCCAAGTAGTGACATTGCCGGAGATGCTCTAAGAAGTATCCAATATGCCTTAGAGAGCTTAGGTCGCACTGACGATGCTATTGCAATTACTGATGTATTTATTAAAGCTAATCCTGAATCACCTTTTGCAGAAGATTTAAGAATGAAAAAGGGCGAATTATTTTATTCAGGTAAAAAATATAGCGATGCAATTAGTGAATATAATGAATTCGTGAAAGCATTTCCAAAGAGCGAAAAGAATCCTGAAGTATATTATTGGATGGCAAAAAGTTATTTAAATATTGGAGATACTGTAAATACCTTAAAAATGTTTGAAGAAGTTTATACAAGATTTCCAGAAAGTGAATATGCCCCAATGAGCTTCTTAGAGAGTGGTTTATTTTACAAAGACATAAATAGAATTATTCAAGCTGAGACGCAATTTAATGAATTAGTGAAGCGATACCCGGAAAATTCTATGGCTTCACAAGCTCTATTTGAAGTTTCTACAATCCGTATATCAATTGGTGATACAACCGATGGAATTAATTTAAATAAAAAGATATTAACGGAATATCCAGAAAGTGAATATGCGGTGTTAAGTAGATATAGATTAGCTACTTTTTATAAGCTTAAGAACAACATGGATTCAGCGATAGTTCATTATGCAATTTTAGCAAAGAATGAATTAAATACTGTAGTTGCTGCTGAAAGTGCTTATAGATTAGGAGAATATTATAAATATATTCCAAATTATCCTGAAGCAATTAAATGGTATTCTTATGCGAAAGATAATTTCTCTGGAATAGAAGATTGGTATTCATTAAGTTTACTAAGTCTGGGAGAATGTTACGAAAGAACCGAAGATTATATTTCTGCACGTGATATTTATAGTGCTTTATCTCAATTAAGAAAAGACGATGAATATGGCAATGAAGCTGCTCGTAGATTAAAAAGTATTTTAAAGAAATAAAATAAATCTTAAAATTAAGAATTGAAATATTGAAAATTTATTAAGAATCAAAATGAAAAATAAATATTATTATATTTACTTAATATCCCTATTTTTTATCATAAATAGTACTTTTGCTCAAGAGCAAAATACAAATAATAGCAGTCAAAAAGGTTCAGAGCAAAATAAAGCCCAAAAACCTAATGAAACTACAAATCATCCACTTGAATTCCCAAGTATGACTGTAGAGGGGAAAGAGCAACTAAAAGTGCAATCCGGAGTAAAACAATACCCCATAAGAGTGCAACCGCTTAGTCCAGCTCAAATTGATTCAATTAGTCCTGTGCATAAGCAACAGGCATTGTTAATTCCTGCAAAACCACTTATTTCTAATATTATTTCTCGGAATTTTAAAAATAATTATTTAAACGTTTTTGCTGGAAATTTTCTTACTTTGAATGCTGATGCCGGATTACAACATATAATTGATAATTTTACTTTAGGCTTAGATTTACATGCTTTCTATACTGATGGGCATATAAAAAATGCAGAAGAATTTGATGCTGGATTTAATTTTGATTTAAGTTATTTAGCTCCTCGTAAATATTGGATATTTGGAGGGAGCAAAGTAAAGGCTTTCGCCGATCTAAATGTAGATAATTATAATATGTACGCTATGGATACTGCATTCGGAAGGAAAGCTTTTGATTTTGATTTCGGGATAAAAAGTGATGGAGAATTTCAGGGGTTTCAATATTCTACTGGTGCTTCTTATGATATTTTTAATATTAATCATAATAATGATTTAGCCGAAAATAGTAATATAAAGGGTTTTTTATCCATTCGTAAACTTATTGACACCAATATCGTACTTCTTGCTAATGGAAGTGTGAGATTTGGGACTTCATTCGGCACGCCTAATAATTTTATTAATTTTAATGGTGGTGCTCAAATGAAATTTAGTAAATTTATAATTGATATGTTAGCCGGAGTGCAATCCACAGGAAGCACTGATAAAATTCAAAGGGCTAATCTAGCAATAATTGGAAATGTACAATATTTGCTCAATAAATTATTTACTATCTCAGCTGGTGTAAATATGAATTTTGAAGATTATGATTTTAGAGATTCTTGGGAAATTAATAAATTTATTGAGCATAAATCAAAACTCGATTTTCCTTATGAAAGAGCAATTAAAGCTGCTATTAACTTTCATCCAAATGAAATTACAATGTTTTCAGCTGGGCTTAAATTATCTCTAACAGATAGATTTAAATATTTTCTAATCAATGATAACAAAATATTTAACATAGAATATGCAGATGCCTCCGGATTTAATCTTTTTGCTAAAGGGAGCTTATTATTAAATAAATATGGTGATATTTCTGCCGAAATAAATTATAGAAACGTATCTTATAATAATTCTAATGATAATAGCAAATTATTGCCAAATATTGCACCTTTTGATATATTATTAGCATATAATAATGATTGGGGTAAAAAAATTGGCACTAAACTTGAAATTAATTACATTGGAAAAAGATACGAAGATATGGCAAATCAAAAAGAAGTGAATGGTTTTATTAATTTAGCAATTAAAGTATCATATAAATTATTAGATAATTTAACAGTTTATTTAAAAGGTGATAATTTATTGAATCAAAATAGGTATTTTTGGGGACCATATCGTGATAGAGATTTATTCTTAAGCGTTGGTGCTTTGTGGCAATTTTAATAATTGATTAATATTAAAAAATTATTTTCGACAAAAATGGATATTTTTAAAAAAGACGAATTAAGAAACGAAGAATCATTAGGAGGTTTCAGCATACAAAGCGAGACAGATGATACTTTTTCGCTTAATGGGAAGGAGAAATATCCTGATGAAATATCAAGCCTAAATATTGAAACTGATAATTATCAAGTATTTGCAGAAGAGCAACCAGAAGCGATAAGTAATTTTGATGAATCAGAAGATATTATAGAGGATAAAACCGAAGTAGAAATATCTGAAAATACTTCTGAAGACAATGATATTTTGAACGAAAATATAACTGATGAAAATTTAGAGAACGAAAATATAGTAGATGATAGCTCTTCTTCAATAACTGAAAATGAAGAAATAAATGATGATGCTACATTTGACTCTGAAGAATCAGTTATACCAAAAGAATTTGTCGATATTGATTCCTCTCCTGATGCAGTCGAAATCGATATAAATAATCTGTATCCTGAGCATCCGTCGCATATAGGAATAGATGCGAAAACTCCAGAACCTATTGCTCCAATACCTGTAGTAGCAACAAAAAAAGCTAGGAAATTAAAGGAAAAAAAGGTAAAAGAGAAAAAAGTTAAAGAAAAATTACCAAAAGAAGAAAAAGAAAAATCTAAAAGAAAGATTTTACCAATATTGATTCCTATAGCTGCTGCAGCATTACTTTTTATGTTGCTTACATTTGGTGATTATAAATATGGTATTTTAAACAATAATTTAAGTAATGCACTGAATTTACATAAAAATGATACTTTGCAAAATGATAAAAATCATAAAGAAATAGCTAAAAGTATCAGATATAAAGATTCTGTCCTATTAGCAAAAGCACTTGAAAAAAAACAGCTAGATGCTAAATGGGCTGAAAAACAAAGAATTCTCGATTCAATAAATAAACAAAATGATACAATTTCACTTGCGAATAGTGATAGTAACGTTCTTGATATTAAAAAGAAAAAGCAAGATTCAGTGATTGCTCTAAAGTTAGAAAAAGAAAAACTTAATGAAGCAGCTAGACTGAAGCGACTCGAAAAACAAAAAGCTGTGGAATTGGAAAAGCAGAAGAAACAAGAAGCAATTCAATTAGCACTCTTAGAGAAGAAGAAACGTAATGAAGCAGATAGATTGAAGCGACTCGAAAAACAAAAAGCTGTGGAATTGGAAAAGCAGAAGAAACAAGA
>CALLXS010000014.1 GCA_937875295.1 uncultured bacterium
CCCCCATTTGTTTGGCAATGGCTTTATTTTGGTTTAAGTACGTTATTGCCTCTGCAATTTCTGCGATGTTTTCAGGATTTACAGTAATACCCAATTCATTTTCATCGATGATGGTTTTCCATGGTTTAAAATTGCTGGCAATTACTGGTAAGCCGGCTGCCATGTATTCAAATAATTTATTGGGGTTGGCATTGTTGTGGTTTGGCGCCGGAAGGAAAGTAACCAAACCAGCGAAGCTATTAAAGAATATTTAATAGATGAAAGTGGCGAAGAAGATGTCTCTGATGAAGTTCTCAACGGAGTAGACCCTCGCGTCATTCAAAAAACTGAAGAGTGCGTTCGTGGTGGTAGTACTAACGAGACTTGCTTCGACGACATAGAAATATCTTTTACAGATGTTAAGCTTCCTACATGGAATGATTATGTTAAAATATACGAAGCAGTAAGAAAAAGAGTATTAGGAACTGGTGGTCCTAAACCAATTAAAACTGCATATTTAGTAACAACTCGTGGTAATATTGATAATCCTGGTAGCATCGTTGCTATGATTGTATCAACTCAAGATGATTATATCGAAATTAATTTGGAAAGTCCAAATAGTAGAGATATTTATATACCAGATGAAATGAAATTAGTTACTATGACTGATGTAACTGAGACTCAAGTAAGTAATCTATACCAATTAGCTGAAAGAAGATTATCTCAAGGTAACCTTATTAATGCAACATTAGATGCTCAAGGTATTGGTAATATTAATTGGTTCGGTCAACGTAATTTTGGAAAAACAATTTCATTATTTAAAAATGAATGGGATTTGACTCCTTTTGATATTCAATCAGTGTTAAAAATTTCTGAAAAACAACCACAAGACCAATATTTAAAAGAAAATGAAATAGTTGCTAGCTTAGATTTAATAAGCTGGAAAAATTACGAAACTCCATATTACGTTGATGGTGCAGGTGATTTAGTATTAGATACTTATTTCATTGTAAACTCACAATTACCTCGTTATGGTGTAGAACTAAAATATGGTATTAGTGAATTGAATTTCCCATCTTTATGGAGCGAAAGAATGACTCTTTCAGCTATTTGGGATAGGGTAAAATTAGGTGTAATACTACCTACTAATGGTTGGTCATCAATTTCTGAAGATTGGTTTAGTCAAACTAGAAAACTCACTCACGGTGGGTTTGGAGTCGCAGCTGAAATGGACTTCCCATTTAAAGTTATTCCTAAGAGTGGAGTTTTCCATGGTAGTCTTGCTTATGTATTTGGTGACGCACAACCATTCTTTAATAAAGATATAACTGTAGATAATTTCGATCTTAATCGCGATGCAACTGATTATCTGATTAGATTTAATGCTCAATTGCACTATACTTTTGCAGTTTCTATTGATCAAGATTATTTCTTTAGATTTGGTATTGGTGGTACAATGTACAATATCGAAAAATGGAAAAGTTCTACTGGTCTAACAGAAGAAGGCGAAACTATAATCAATTTCAATAATGATAGTAAAGAAACAATCGGTGGCTTGAGTGGTAAAGTTGATTTCATGGCAAAGAATATTTTAACACCTTACGGAGCCTCTATGCAATACTTTGATGAAGGTATAGGGATGAATATTTGGCTACAAATACCAATAGTCCATAATACTTTTTCTGTGAGATTAGAAGCTAATGGATATTTTAAAGCATTTAAAGATAGTCCGAGACCTTGGGAAAATAGAAGTGTATTTATTCCAATGGCTAGATTTATTTTATTCTTTTAATTAACTAAATTATTAACAAAGTATTGAAAATAGAGAAATAAAAATTATGAGAAAAAATATATTTATAATTGTAATAGGATTACTTATGCTTGGTATGATGCCAAGCCAACTAAAGTCTCAAAATGTGATTGATTCACTGACTACTCCGGATCCAAATATTAGAAAATATTTCCCAAGATGGAAGGTATGTGAAAATGATATTAGAATTCAAATTCATCAATCATTCGTCGTATTAGGTGTAGATAAATCTTTACTCGATATGAGCAATATCGAAGTAATTGCTGCTCCAAGAATTGACCAATATGTTCCTTATGACTTATTGACAATTACTTGCGGAAAAGCTACAATGAATGCAAACGTAATTACTAGTGCTATTCCGAGATTAGCAGAATATTTAAATGGTAGCGTTTCTTTCTTGAATGGTTATGAACTATACCCACCAAAAAGAGATTATTGCTATAATGAAATTGCTCCAGAGACACCGATGGATCAAACTCAAGCAAAAGCAATTTTAAGCTATATGGAGCCATCTAATGTTGATCACTCTATCACAGTATCATTATTTGAACAAACTCTTAAAGTTGGCTCTTCTGATTTTTGGTTAAAAAATATAATTGGAAATGACCCAATTGGATATCCATTTTGGAATTCAGGCGAAGCAAAAGTAGTTTTAAAGAGACCTCTTTATGTAAATGGTAACGAAGAAAGTAGAGATAGAATCCCTAATTTAATCAATGCACAATTAGGCGTTGGCTATAGATTAGAGAGCGGTTTATATTCTGATGAGGTTAATGCACTTAGCTGGGTAACTCGCAGAAAATTAAATTCTGGTCCAGATGTAAAAATTATTGCTGGATTTGATTTCCATATCCCATTTTACCCTGAAATTGGTATTTCAGTAAATGCTGAAATTCCAACTCAAAAATTAAAGAATAAAGATTTCGATAGAACTTATTATGCTTCATATAATGCAGCTTCATTCCCTAATTTAAATTACTCTCCAGGTGAGAAATCTACTGACTTTGCTGTTGTTCCTTTTTTAAGAGGTAGTGGTCAAGTAGCATTATTCTATAATTGGTGGTTAAACAAAGAAAAAGGGGAGAATTATTTCAGATTCGATTTAGGTATTAGCTATTTTGAAGTACGCGAAATGCTTTCATACTTTGATGGAAATAAACATACTTTTACTATGACTCAAGATGCAGAAGGTTTGCAATTATATAAACCAAACGAATTTGGAGATTGGGTTTTTGCAAAAGTTGAATATAGAAATCAAGCTATATTCCCATTTGGAATGAGTGTACAATATTCTAATCAAATTTTACTTGGTAAATTATACATTCCAATCTTTAAATGGTTATATATTGAAGGTAAAGCAGCTGTACCTTTGCGTCATTTTAGATATTTCGAAAACCAAACATTCTTTATGGTTTCACCTACACTTAGAATTACATTATAGTAAAATTATAAGTAATTATTAAAATAAATAAGCCTTCTGCTTAGGAAATACCGAACAGAAGGCTTTATAATTTTTAGGAACATTACTAAAAATTAGTAAAAATTGCTTATTTTTGTAAATATTAAAGAAATTATTAAATTTAATAAAATCCAAGATAAAATATTATGTATTTTAAAAATAAATATTTATTCTTTTCTTTCCTACTTTTAATTTTAATTACCACTTCTTTTTCTTATGCTCAAACTCGTAGAAAAATGGAGCAAGAAGCTGCTAAAATTGAAGAAAATAATAAAGTGAACCTTAAAGATCCCAAGGTAAGCACAAGTGAAAAATCTATAGATATTACTATTCGAAATGTTGATATAACTAAATATCCTGAAATTCAATTGATATTAGAAGCATATAATATTTATGGCGAACCTCTTGACACTCTTAGAGCGGATCAATTACACGTAATAGAAGAAGGTGTAGAGAAAAAAATTATTTCTATCAAGAAAATATCCATTACTGAGAGAGTGCCAGTTGATTTTGTATTTATATTAGACAAAACTGGAACGATGCAAAAAAATATGGATGCCGTGCAAGAAAATATTCAAAAATTTTCAAGTTCATTGTTATCTAGAGGAATTGATTTTAAGCTCGGTTTAGTGCTATATTCAGATATAGTAGAAAAAGTATTTCAGCCTACCGATAATGTAAATGCATTTATTAACTGGATAAACACTGTAAAAGCAGTTGGTGGTAATGATGAGAAGGAAAACACTTTAGAAGCACTAAAATTTGCTTCTAAAATTAATTTTAGAAAAGCAGCTAATAAAGTATTTGTTTTAATTACTGATGCACCTTTTCACCAAAAAGGAGAACAAGGCGATGGAGTAACTGATCAAACTACAAAATCAATTGTAAGCATGTTAGAAAAGAATGATATCAGAACTTTTGCGATTGTTCCACCATCACTAAAAGAATATAAATATATTGCAGAATCAAATAGAGGAAAAGTATTTGATATAGAATTTCCATTTTCTACGATTTTAAATAATTTTTCTACTCAGCTTACAAATTTGTATTCTTTAAGATATAGTACAAGTAGTAAAACTATTCCAGATTCATTGGATATTTCAATTTTAGATAATAAAAGAGAAGAACTTATTCATAAAACAGTACCAATAGTCGAATTAGGACGAAAAATGATTATTGATAATTTATTATATAAAACTGGTAAATATGAATTGACGGACACAGTACCAGAATTAAATGTAATGGTAGATTATATGAAAAGTAAACCTAAAGTTGAAATTCTTGTCGAGGGGCATACTGATAATGTAGGTAGCCTAGCTTCAAATGAAAAATTATCGATTAACCGTGCTGAAAATGTACGAAATTACTTAGTAAATAAAGGTATTGATATCAAAAGAATTAGCATTAAAGGTTATGGAGAGACAAAACCGTTAGCAACAAATGAGACAGAATTTGGTAGAAAGCTCAATAGAAGAACTGAAATAATAATTACAGCAAAGTAACTATAGAAAAATATTATTTTTTATTACCCTGATTTTTTAAATAAGATCAGGGTAATTTTGTAATTATTAAAGAATTTAAAATATTTACCGATTAAATTATTTTGTTCGACATTAATAAATTGTTAAAATCTTTAATTAATGGCATATTTATTTATAGAAACTGAATTAATAATCAAATATTATTATTTGTAGTTAGTAATGAAGAAAAATTATCTTAAAAACGATGATGTAGATGTCCAAAACGAAAAGACAGATAGGTATTTAATTACATATTCTGACTTAATTACACTTTTGCTCGGATTGTTCGTAATTTTATATTCTTCATCACAGGTAGATAGCTCTAAATATAAAGAAATGTCTTCTGCATTTGCAAGTGTTTTTGGAAATAAGACTAAAGGTGATGGTATATTACCCGGTAGCAAAGGAGGAGTAATTCTTCCTAAAGCCCAAAAAACCACTTCTGTAAATGAATTAGAAAAGGAAGCTAATAATGTCTTAAACGAATTTTTTCTTTCAAATCAAATTTTCATGCAAAACTCTGGGTCAACTTTAGTGATTTCTTTGCCTGAATCTTTGCTTTTTACTTCATCAAAAGCTGATATTAATGTAAATGGAAATGTAATATTAGATTCGTTAAGTTCATTGTTAGCAAATACAGATTTATTAATAAGTGTAGATGGTCATACAGATTCTAATCCTATAAGAACTTTTAGGTATGAATCCAATTGGCATTTATCCACAGATAGAGCTTTGAACGTAGGATATGCACTAATTAAAAGAGGGCTACCTGAGGAACATTTGGTAATTAGGGGATTTGCAGCTCAAAGACCAATTGCTGACAATTCTACTGAAGAAGGTAGAGGCAAAAACAGAAGAGTAGATATCACTATTTCAGAAATATCATCCGATGTACCAACTAATAATGGTTATAACAAATAATTAGATATTAATAAATAGTAAATATTGCAAAAAATAAAAGAATTTAACGTAAAATTCGTATATTAATAAATTGAAATCCATTATTAAAAATAATTTATTAGTTATAAATAAAGAAAGTAACAAGAAAATGGAAAATGCAGATAAAGTAAAATTTCAATCTGAGCAATTTGGGGAATTAGATGTACCTATGGTAAAAATATTTGATTTTCCTAATGGAATATTAGGTTTTGAAAACGAAAAACGTTTCATCTTAATAAATGATGAAAAGATTAGTCCATTTAAATGGTTGATTTCGCTTGATAATCCAAATATTGGTATTCCAATAATTAGCCCTTGGTTAGTTGATTTAGGATTTGACTTAGGTGAGGATTTCAATATCGATAAGAAAATCCCAATGGTGGTAGTAAATACTAAACCGGAAGGAACACTTCCTACAGCAAATTTGAAAGCACCTATATTTCTAGATGTTGATAATTTAAAGGGAGAGCAAATTATAATTAAAGACAGTAATTATACTACTGAAGAGACAATTAAATTAACATAAAAGAATATTATTATGGCAAAAGGTAAAAAAGCTACAAATGTAGTTATAAATTCTCTTCAATTTGGAGAATTAGATATTGCTAAAGAAAATATTTTTACATTTTCTGAAGGAATACTAGGATTTGAAGATTTAAAACAATATGTTTTAATTAATGATGATAATACTGCTCCTTTTAAATGGTTATTATCTATAGATAACCCAGATATCGGTTTCCCAATAATTAGCCCTTGGTTAATTGATTTCGAATATATACCAGGAAAAGATTATGATTATAGCAAAATAATTCCTATGGTGATTGTAACGATTGGTGGTGGTGCTAATAATATGACAGCTAATCTGAAAGCACCGATTCTGCTAAATATAGATGAATTATCCGGAGTGCAAATTATAATTCCGAATGATAAATATTCAACAAATGAATTAAT
Source organism: uncultured bacterium (assembly GCA_937875295.1). Lineage (GTDB taxonomy): Bacteria > Bacteroidota > Ignavibacteria > Kapaibacteriales > UBA2268 > CALLXS01. Next base: position 6,659 of record CALLXS010000014.1, read on the forward strand.
TAATAAAATTAAGTAAAAAAGAATAAATAAGCAATAAATCATGGAAGGTCAGTTATGCTAGTATTATCAAGAAAAGTAGGTGAAGTAATTACTGTAGGCAATTCAGTAAAAATTACTGTGCTTAGTTATGATAGAGGAATCGTGCGATTGGGCATTGAGGCTCCAAAAAATATTCCTGTGCATAGAAAAGAAATTTATGATAAAATAATTGAATTAAATAAAATTTCTGCTCGCACTAAATTAGCAGAATTAAAAAATGCACTTAATTCTGCAGGAATTAGTTATAAAACTACTGAAAAAGATGTTTTGTCAGATTCATCTTTTAAAATTAATAAGAATGATTAAATTCTATTTTTCTAAATTAGAGGTTAAATAAATGGATAATGAATATAGTGTATTAGTAATTGATGATGATGTCTGGATCCAGAGAATTTTATCTAAAACGCTTCAATCTTACGGATTTAAAAAAGTATACACTGCTTCTGATGGATTCGCCGGAGTGGCAAAAGCAGTAGAGTATACACCTTCGCTGATTATTACTGACATTCTTATGCCAGAAATTACTGGTCATCAAGTACTTAGATTATTAAAGACTATTAAAAACACCAAAAACATACCTATTATAATGATCTCTGCAATGAGCGATGCAGCAAATATTGGGATAGCAGCAAAAGCAGGAATATCAGGCTTTATAAGTAAACCTTTCTCTAGAGCCACTATCTACGAGAAATTAGTTATCATATTTGGTAAAGACAAAATGGATTTAATTTCAAATGGAGTGTATGATGATACAAGTAGCTCGAAATCAGAATTTAATGAAAAAGAGAATATTTTACCAGAATTTAAATTCGATGTTGATAATTTAGATTCAACTATTTTCTTGGAAGACTATAATGCAACAGATAATCAAAAAACAAAAGATTTGAAAAAGCAATATGGAGAAGACGAGAAAAAGAGTCTTGAATCTATTAAAAAATTGCTTACTAAATAAGAAATTTAATATTTCAGCATAGTTATATTGTTTTTTTATTAAATATATTTGCAGAATTAATAAAATTTTAATAATTTTGCATTCCTATTTTAAAAGTAAATAGATGGAGAGATGGCCGAGTGGCTGAAGGCAACGGTTTGCTAAACCGTCGTAGTGAGTAAATTGCTACCGCGAGTTCGAATCTCGCTCTCTCCGCTCTTTTACAAAAAATAATTCCAATTAGATATTTTTTCCAATAGCCCAAATATTTTAATATATCTTCTAATGGGTAATATCTATTTAATCATAACCCTTATTTTTTTTCATTAGATAATTAATTTAAAATTATATTATGACAAATTGTTTTATTGGGACTACGGGCTTTTTCTCTTTAAAAGGAAGTGAATTTGAATATCCTAAGGATATTAAAAAAGATAAATATCTGCAATATTATTCAGAAAATCTCAATGCTGTAGAAATACATTCTAGCTTTTATAAAACTCCTAATATACAGACTTTACGATCTTGGTATCAGCAGACACCTTCTAATTTTAAATTCTTTTTGAAAATCCCCAAGAAAATTACTCATTCGCTTAAATTAAAAGATACTTATAATTTAATTAATGAATTCTCTGATTTTATTTATAATGAACTAAAAGAAAAATTAGCAGGTTTTTTATTTCAACTGCCTCCTTCATTCTACAATAATGATGATAACTTACAACTAATTTCTAAAAATATTAAAAATGATTATCAAAATATATTAGAATTTAGAAATTCAAGTTGGTGGCAAGACGATAAAATTCTAAATAAATTAAAGCGGAAAAAATTAATTATGGCTGGATTAAGCATTCCAGGTAATATACCAGACGTAGTTATAAATAATAACTCAAAATCAATTTATTATAAATTATATGGCGTACCAGATAAATTCGATTCAAAATATTATAATAATTTCTTAGATGAGCTTGCAAATGATATTTCTGCCTTGAAGAAAACTGCATATATATTTTTCGCTAATACTAATGGAATCGGTGCTATAGATAATGCATTGTATTTAAGAAACAAAAATAATGGTTTAAAATAATAAGATATTTATTTTAAAATATTATTTAATAAAATTGCAGATATTAATCTGCTTTTTTTTTATATAAAGAATTTTGGCAAGTATTTTGACAATAGAGTTATTTTATATAAAAAAATCATTGATTTATTAATTATTTCGGTGATTTTTAGGTTAAAATTGTAAAATACTCTAAAAATATAAATATAAATGGCTAAAAGTAACCAAGGTGTATTAACTAATAGTTTTTCGGCAAATGATCAACCTGGCTTTCTGTCTAAATTGTCAAAGGGTTCAGAGTTTATTCTTGCGATAATTATTATTGCAATAATTGCACTATTAATTGTACCTCTTCCACCATTCTTATTAGATGTTCTATTAGCAGTTAATATAGCATTCTCGATTCTGATTTTGATGGTATCTATGTATTTAGTTAGTCCATTAGAAATTTCAGCTTTTCCATCAATTTTATTATTAACTACGCTATTTAGATTAGGTCTAAACATTGCATCAACGCGATTGATACTCGGTGAAGGTCATGCTGGAGAAATAATTGCAGCTTTTGGTAATTTCGTAATAAAAGGAAATTATGTAGTCGGTGTGATAATATTTATCATTTTGTTGGTAATTAACTTTATGGTAATAATTAAGGGTTCATCTCGTATTGCAGAAGTTGCAGCAAGATTTACGTTAGATGCTTTACCCGGTAAGCAAATGAGTATTGATGCTGACTTAAATGCCGGATATATCGATGAAAAAACAGCTAGAAAAAGAAGAGAAGATTTAACTCGCGAGTCAGATTTCTACGGTTCTATGGATGGTGCTTCCAAATTTATCAAAGGTGATGCAATTGCAGGATTGATAATTACTGGTATAAATATCGTAGCAGGATTCATTATCGGTGTTACTCAATTAGGAATGCCAATTCAAGAAGCACTTTCTACTTATACTATTCTTACAATAGGTGATGGACTTGTATCTCAAATTCCATCTCTACTTGTGTCTGTAGCATCTGGTATAGTGGTTACTCGATCAGCATCGAGTGAGAGGTTAGATGCAGAGCTAGCCCATCAATTAGGAGCTAAACCAAAAGTGCTTTTTATAGGTGCAGGAACAATGATTTTATTTTCGTTTATACCAGGTTTTCCAAAAATTCCATTTATATTATTGGCGATTATAACTGGTTATCTTGGTTATTCCCGAAGTAAAACTATTGAGAGAGAGAAAGATGAAGAGCTAAAGGATGAATTAAAGCAAGATGAGGTCGCACCGACTACTCCGGAAGAGCAATCTGTAGAAGATTTACTTAAAGTTGATCCAATTGAATTAGAGTTAGGATATTCATTAATATCTCTCGTCGATGAGACTCAAGGCGGCGATGTCTTTAAGAGGATTACTAATATACGACGTCAACTTGCTACAGAGATTGGAATAATATTACCTCCTGTAAGAGTACGTGATAATTTACAATTAGAAGCTGAAGAGTATGTTGTAAAAATTCGTAGTAATGAAATTGCAAGAAACCAATTATATCCTAATTTACTTCTTGCTATGAATCCGGGCACTGCAGAGGGAGATATTGCTGGACTTAAAGTTACTGAACCAGTCTTCGGCTTACCAGCGACTTGGATTAGCTTTGCAGAACGCGAAAATGCTGAGGTTATGGGTTATACAGTTGTAGAATCCGCAACAGTACTTACCACACACCTAACGGAACTTCTCAAGAGAAATTCTGACAAACTCCTTACTCGCCAAGATGTGAGATATTTGATTGATAACTTGAAAAATGATTTCCCTGCATTGACAGACGAAGTTGCAGCTGATAATTTACCGGTGTCTATAGTACAAAAGGTAATGCAAAATTTACTAAAAGAAGGCATTCCTGTACGAGATTTACCTATAATTTTAGAATCGCTTTTAGAGTATTCGAAGGTAACAAAGAATGTAGATGTATTAACAGAATATGTGCGCCACAATTTATCAGAAACAATTAAAAAATTATTCCAAGATCAAAATGGGGTAATTCATACAATTGCATTATCTCCTCAATTGGAAAGCATTATGACAAACTCACTTGCTAATAATGCTCAAGCAATTACAGCTCCATCTTTAGGGTTACCAGCGGAAGCAATACAGAATATAAATCAAAGCTTATCAAATTCTATAGATGAAGTTTCTTTAGCCGGTTATATGCCAATAGTAATATGCTCAGCTCAAATTCGTCCATATTTTGCACGGATGATTAGAAATCAATTCCCTATGATTAGTGTGATTAGTTATACTGAAATTCCGCCAGACACTGATATTGAAGTGCAAGCGACAATTGATATGTAAATATCAAATATGAAATATTAATAATTTTTTTCTTTAAAAAAATGGAAAATCGCGACTATATAGATTCTAATGAAGAATTAAAACCTAGAGATATCTATAAGGAATTTGCTGAATATGGTTTATTAGGTGATTACATTCAAAGTAGAATGAAAGAGCGATATGAAAATGACCCAGAATTTAAAGAAAAAGTAGTGTATACATTAGTTAATTATTCAGAAACACAAGTTCCTTACGTAGAGTATCTATATTTAGAAAAGTTAAATTTAATTTTTGATAAATTCATTGAAAGTATTGCAAAATGCCAAACTATTCAAAAGCCTTAAGTTTAGAATTAAATCAATTATTTGAAAAAGTAGAGAATCAGGCTGATGAATATATCAAAGCCTTTTCTGCACTTAATGCGAGAATCGAAGAATTTGATACGAAATCAAAAGAACTTGATAATTATAGAGAATTTTTTACTAATAATTTTACAAATCTTGCTGCTGAAACAAAAATTAGCGTTACTAATATAATCGAAGAATTGCAAGAAAAGCTCGATAAGGTAATTGAATTACATAAAGAATATGACCAAATTGTATCTTTTAAAGAGACTTTGATCTTATTGCATAATCAGATGAGAATGCTTATTACACAAAATGATATTAAGCAAAATGAGTTCCGCAATAAATCTGAATACGAATTAAATAATTTAATTATTAATTCTAAAAATAGATTAGATAGAGAAGTAAAAAATGTTTATGCAGTAACGGAAAGCAAAATCGATGCTAAAATTAAATTCTTAGAAACTCAATTACTTAAATCCGAACAACAAATTTTGCTTTATGATGATACTACTAAAAAGGAAATATCCTTATTAAAATCTGATATTAATATTATTAGAAATCTATTTAGTTCGCCAGATAATAAATCAAATATATATAAAAATGATGTTATTAAGGAAATGCAGGATAAAATAGAAAAAATTAATTTAAAAAATGAACAGTTATTTTTAGATTTAACAGATGCTCGAAGTCTATCATTAATGGTAGAAAATATAAATGACGACCTGAAGAAAAATTTCCAAATCACTCAAAGCAATCAATCAAAAATTAACCGTTTAGAGCAGAACTCAAATTCTAGCTCAAATACTTTAAATATTATTAGCCTTGTAGTAGCTATAATTGCTCTTATATTAGCTATTGTCTTATAGCAAAAAGGCAGTATTATCAATAATCAATGATGCAAATTATTTTTTAATATTTGCACTTACCGAAGATTCAACTATATTAACTACAAGAATATTAAATCCTTCCTTATTGATTTTCTCTATATTATATCGAATAATAGAAATTTGGAAAATTCCATAAAGAGGTACTTCTAGTTCTTTCAGCTTACTATATGGCATAGCAAGTATGCCTGTATCATCAGCATCATAGCCAATAAAAGTCTTTGGATTATTAAGTTCTAAATACGATGGATACCATTTGAAATAAATATAGACTTTATTTTCAGTATTTCCTATTTGAGGTGATTTATTCCATTGTACTAATATTTGTTTGTTAGGTCTAATGGTGTCATCTCCATCTATATTTATTTTATATACTGAAGGTTGGTATTTTGATTCGACATTGACATTTTTCCCTGAATACGACAATTTCCAATTTGCATCTAAATTATAATTGTGCTTAAGTGCAGTCCAATTGTTTGAAGTGAAATATCCTGGGAAAATAAGAGGAGAAGATTCTAATAATGTGTCATTGTTCAGTGAGATATATTCAATTTTTTCTTGAAATTTTGCTATTGCTAATGCTGTCGGATTGACAAGTGGTTCATATAAAGAAATATTACTTACATCTCGAGTATTTAAATATGTGATTAATGCTAAGTCGACTTGCTTAAAATCATTTGATGCAAGCAGTTTGTCGGCAATGATATTATGGATAATATTATTAGTCTTTAAGGCTGTAGGGAAATCTACTGTTGTATCTTGAGGTTCATTAGGTGAGCAAGAAACTAAGATAATAAAAGAGATTATACATAAGATAATTAATTTACAACTTTTCATACTCAATTCTAAAATAATATTTAAATAATATATCAAAATTAAGATATATTTTTGAAAAAACAAAATATTTTTATTTTAATGAGAAAATATTTTAATATTTAAGGTATTTATCTATAAATATTCTTAATTTTGATGTTTAAGAATAAAATAAACAAATTAAAAAATATTTAATTGGTGAATAATTATGCTAAATTTATCAGAACGCGAACAACAGTCATATTTCCAAGTTTATAAAAGGTATCCACTCGAAGTTGACTATGCAAAAGGATGCAGAGTATATACTACAGATGGAAAAGTATATTTAGATTTTTTAGCTGGGATTGCAGTAAATGCTTTAGGTCATAGTCACCCCAAAGTAGTAGAAGCAGTATGTACGCAAGCTCAAAAATATATGCATATTTCAAATTATTTATATCAAGAACCTCAAGTAAAAATTGCAGAGAAATTAAAAGAAATGTCTGGTTTGGGTAGAGTATTCCTTACTAATTCCGGTACAGAAGCTACTGAGGGAGCTATTAAATTAGCTCGTAAATACGGAATAGATAAAGGTAAAACTGAAATTATTGCATTCTCTGGTGGATTTCATGGAAGAACTTATGGCGCTCTATCCCTTATGGACAAACCTCAATATAAAGATGGAATGGGTCCATATTTAAGTGGGATGAAAGTCATTAAATATAATGACATAATTGAATTAGAAAATAACGTCAATGATGCTACAGCTGCAGTAATTTTAGAATTTATACAAGGAGAAGGTGGCATATCGCAAGCAAGTAATGAATTTGCTAATAAAATAGTATCATTACGTGAAAAATTTGGGTTTTTGCTGATAGCTGATGAAATCCAAGCTGGAAGTGGTAGAACTGGGAAATTTCTTGCTTATCAAAATTATAATATTCAAGCTGATATTGTTACTCTCGCTAAAGGTATGGGAGGTGGTATGCCTTTAGGTGCTATTTTAGCAGATGAGAAATTGGCAAATGTTTGGAGCAAAGGAATGCACGGAACTACTTATGGTGGTAATGCAGTAGCTTGCGCTTCTGGATTAGTAGTATTAGATGAATTGCAAAATGGAGTGATGGAAAATGTCAATAATATTGGAAATTATTTTATCGAAAAATTGCATGAAATAAAATCAAAACATAGTGATAAAGTAATTGAAGTGCGTGGTAGTGGACTTTTGCTCGGTTTATTACTTAATTTTGAAGCTGCAGAATTAGTACAAGTGATGCTTAAGCATAATGTAATTTCAAATGCTGCTTCTGGTTCGGTACTTCGAATTGTACCACCGCTAATTATTGGAAAAGCTGAAGTAGATGAATTTATTGATGCTTTGGATAAAAGCTTAAAAGAAATTGAAAATAGATTATAATAATGATATTCTAAAAAAAATATTGATAAATAAAATTTTGAATGAGGCATATATTTTTTTAAATAAATCAATACAAGCTGAGCTGGACGACTTTAATTATTAAAGATAAGACTTTAATCCATTTATAAATTCTTAAATAAAATTGAAAGTAAATGTAAATATTTTTATAAAATGAAGAACTTTATTGTATTTTCAACGTATAAAATTTTTTATAATAAATACTTATTATAAATAATTAATAATAAGTTATTTTATTCGCTAAATTAAAATCAAATCAATTCACTTTATTAGTGGGTAGATTTGGTAAATATAACTTGAAATTAAATAAACGAAAGAAAATATCAAATTACTTTTATTGATTGAGTTTATAATTATTCGTTATATTTATAAAATAAGCAACAAAATGTTAAATATTTATTAAAAGAATGTATGAAAAAAATAATTTTATTAATAATGGCTATAGCTGTATTTTCTATAGCTTGCGACCAAAAAGGGCAAACTGCATCAAAAGAAAGTTCAATTATTGATACTCATAAAGACAATGAAAAAATTGAGCTAAAAGATTACGGAAAAGATCCTTTTGTATTTGATATCGAAGACGCTACAAAACAAAATGAAAATTTCAGAACAACCCTCTGGACCGGTACTTTTATGCAGATGACTTTGATGACATTGAAACCGGGTGAAGATATAGGTTTGGAGCTTCATACTGGAACTGATCAATTTATTCGCGTTGAAGAAGGCGAAGGCGAAGTTCAAATGGGTGATTCTAAAGATAAACTTGATTTTGTGCGCAAAATAGAAGATGATTTTGCATTTTTTATCCCAGCAGGTAAATGGCATAACCTTAAGAATACTGGAAATGAACCTTTAAAATTATATTCTATTTATGCACCGCCGCAGCACCCTCACGGCACTGTTCATGAAACAAAAGCTGATGCAGAAGCTGAACACGGTCACTAAAATTTTTCCCGTAAAAAATAGACTGTTTCTCCTATGAGGGAGAAACAGCCGTTTTTTTATTTATTAATCAAGCTGAAGAACCTTGTAAAGTATTACTGCCATTTCAGCTCTTGAAATCATCGACTTTGGATTCAAATATGAGTTGTTTCCTTGAATTATGCCTGCTTTTACCAAGGTTGCTACTGAGGTAACTGCATAATCGGACACTGAATTCCTGTCTCTAAAAGCATTTAAATCACTTGCTTTACCTGCGGATAGTTTCTTACCTTCAATTATCAATGCTCTGTCAACAAGAGTCATGGCGTCCTCTCTGGTTATTCCTGCAGCCGGCCTGAATTTATCTCCGTCGCCCTTTGCAATACCAAGTGATTTGGCAATGGCAATTGCCTTATAGTAGTAGCTGTCCTTAGGTACATCACTGAAATTGCCCCTGTCGGTTGCTGTTAGGTCCAAAGCTCTGTACAACATAAGCATGAAATCTCCGCGGGTAACATTTTGTGCCGGACTGTAATTGTTGTTACCGGTGCCGTTAACTACATCCTCTTCAAACAAATAATCGATATAAGATGCTGCCCATGAATAATCCTTTGTCACATCCTTGAAGTACAAAGAGCCCTCTGTTTCAGGCATGGATACAACTTCAATTTTAACCGAACCAGTAAATGAAACTCCATCTACATTGTATCCCGTATATTTTATGGTAACTGTTCCGTAGTAATCTCTGTAAGGTACAAATGTAATTCTGTATATAGAAGGAGTATCATCATAGTAATATTTTCTGCTTGCCGTCACATCTGAGTCATACCTTGTGGAGGATGTGTAATTATAATAAAGTTTTCCGTATTTTGTTGAAGGCAGAGTAAATGTAACGTAATCCAATTCTTCACCTGTTGCATCCTCGCATGCATCATTGAAATCTTCATCATCAAATTTAATTGCTGTGTCTTCTTTTGTTGAAATTTTAATATCATCTGCAACCGGAACTTCCTTAGTAACCGTAATTCTAACCGCGCCTGTATATGATTCCCTGTCAACATTATACCCTGTATATGTAATAACTACAGTTCCTATATATGACGGGTCTGGAACAAATGTTATATCATCCAAATCATCTTCATAATACTTTGTAGTTGAAGAAACCTTGGACTGATTTTTTGTATCATATTTGTAATACAAAGTGCCATAAGTTGATGAAGGTATTGAGAATCTGACATAATCCAAATCTTCCCTTGTAACATCGTAGCATTCATCATTAAAATCATCATAATCAAAATTTTTCGGCGTATATGAGCCTGTTTTGTATATTATGTCATCAGCGTCAGTATCAAGCTTAATTATTTCGATTTCAATTTCACCGGTATAGGAAACTCCCTTAATATTGTAACCCTTATAAGTAATAACCACTGTTCCGGAATAATTGTTATATGGTATAAAAGAAATTTTATCTATATCATCACTGTAGTATTTGGAACTTGCTGATACTTTGGATTGACTGCTTAAGCCGTAGTTGGAATATAAAGTCCCTCTTGATGAAGAAGGAAGAGTAAACGTAACATAATTTAGTCTTTGCCCGGTTCCGTCTAAACATACATCTTCAAAATCACCTGCATCAAAACTTACCACTGTGTTTACATATGCAGAAGGATACTTAATTTTTTCGATAACAGGTTGGCCTCTTTTAACATTGACATTATACTCGGTGAAGCCCTTAAATTCAGAATCATTGCCTGTAGTGGTTCCCGTATCCTTTCCTGCATAAGTATAATATACCCTCATTGTTACCTGAGAGCCGTCTACTTTTGCATAAGAAGGTTTTGGATCAATTTTATCCAATTTATAAGCAGTTTCCAACTCGTATGTGACCTTTGAAAGATCTAATGTGTCTCCGCTATATTTGTATGGGACAGTAAATGTCACATTGTTCCCTGATATTATAGCTTTTCCCACGGCTGATTCAGGATGGGTGGCTGTTTTAAGAATCATTAAGCCATTATCAGCAGCATAGATTAAATTACCGGAGCTTAAAAATGTTGACATTATCATCATTAATGAAAGAACTATTGCCATACTTCTTTTAACTGTATATGGCATGCAGTCTTTACCTTTTTTACTCATAAGTTACCCCTCACTTTATATAATATCAATTAAAACATCAACTACATTGTAGTATAATTTCTAAAAATTAGCAATAAATTGATTTAAAAAACTGTTTCAAGGTGTAGACAGTACGTTGCTGTTCACACCTAACAGGATGTCATCTGAGCGTAGCGAAAGATGCCCTAACCCTATTTTTCAGAGTCTTTTTTCTGAAAAATAGCGGTAGGT
>CALLXS010000015.1 GCA_937875295.1 uncultured bacterium
TATAAAAAACATTTGATGCTTCGCGAGATTGAAAATAAATATCTGGATTTTGTGCAGTACCTCGAGTAACTGGATTTAATGGAGATAATGCTCGAGATCGGAAAGCATTTAGAGCATCTAAGTCAACTAATGATTGTATTGCTTTAGCATCAATTTCTTCAATTTTTTGAATTTCGTGTGAAGTGCGGAATCCATCAAAAAAGTGAACAAATGGAATTCTTGATTTAATCGCTGCAAGATGAGCTAAAGATGCGATATCCATTACTTCTTGCACTGATCCTGTAGCAAGCATAGCACACCCAGTTTGGCGGACTGCCATTACATCTTGATGATCGCCGAAAATTGACAATGCTTGAGCTGCTAAAGCTCTGGCTGATACATGATATACACCCGGAAGTAATTCACCTGCTACTTTATACATATTAGGAATCATTAAAAGTAATCCTTGAGAAGCAGTAAAAGTAGAAGTCAAAGCTCCTGCTTGTAAAGCACCGTGCATAGCTCCTGCAGCTCCAGCTTCTGATTGCATTTCTGTAATAGTAACATTTTCACCAAACATATTTTTAAGTCCATTTGCAGACCATTCGTCAATATATTCTGCCATAGTAGAAGATGGTGTGATAGGATAAATCGCTGCTACTTCGCTAAACATATAAGCAATATGAGCTGCGGCTTGATTGCCATCGCAAGTCAAAAATTTCTTAGCTTTCATAGTTTTATATTATTATATATTATTTTATTAAAAATGAAAAATTATTTAAATACTTTTATTTACTTTGTTTAAAAATTTATAAAAAGTATAATTAAATAAAGACGTAATATAAATTATATTCTTTTACAGTTAATTCTAATAATACTATAATTAAATAATACAAAGAAGACTTTAGCGTCTCCTTTTTTAATTTTAAATATGTGTAGGGCTTTATTAAAAATTAAAGTATATTTCATTTTCGCTGTATGGATAATTTCTCAATAATTGATTATTTACAGAATAATTTTAATACTATTTTAGACCACTTAGGTACTTTTGCATTTGCTATAAGTGGTATTCGATTAGCTTCCTCAAAAAAATTTGATATATTTGGAGCTTTTGTTGTTGGGTTTATTACTGCAATTGGTGGTGGTACAGTTAGAGATTTATTAATAGGAGTTACCCCCTTTTGGATGATAAATTCTTCATATTTGATAGTAACAGGTATTGCACTAATAGCTTATTTGTTTTTTCGCAAATTGATTGAAAGAATGAATATTACTATTTTTATCTTTGATGCTATTGGTTTGGGTCTTTTTACAGTAATTGGAATAGAAAAAAGTTTAGATGCAAATTTCTCATACTGGGTAGCAATTATTATGGGAATGATTACTGGCTCAGTGGGGGGGATAATTCGCGACATTGCAATTAATGAAGTGCCATTAATTTTTAGAAGAGATTTTTATGCTATCGCTTGCATAATAGGAGGAGTAATATATCTAATTTGTGATAAAATAGGATTAACTTCACCGGTTACAAGTAGTATAACTGCAGCTACTGTAATATTGCTTAGAGTAGTTGCTAATAAGTACCATATTCAATTGCCAACAGTGAAAGAATAATAAATATTAACTATAATAATAAAAGCAAAATTATAGCGTTAAATAGTTTATAATTTAATCAATACTATTTGAATAGAAATACTTTTAAATGGAAATAATTAATCAATTATCTTCTCAAATTGGCGACAAGTCAGAGGCTTCGAATAAAATTGTTGCTCAAAAATGTATTCAAACACCAAAATTGTTAGATGATATTGTTATTGGTTTCAATAGCAAAGACAAAAAATTAGTAGGAGATTGCATAGAAGTATTTACAATGGTGTCGGATACTAACCCCGAATTAATAATATCTTATTCTGCAAAAATTATAGATTTACTAAAAAGTAAAGAAACTAGAATTAGATGGGAAGCAACGCATTCTTTAGCTAACATTTCAAGAAAAATTCCTGATACAATATTATCAATTTTACCATTATTTCAAGAATTAATTCAAAATGATAAAAGTATAATAGTAAGGGATTATTCAATTGATGCTATTGCGAATTTAGCAGATGTAAATGAAATATATTCAGAAAAAGCATTTGAATTGCTAAAATATTCATTAGAGCTTTGGGGCGAAAGACACGGCAAACAGGTTTTCCAAGGCTTTTATAATGTACTTAAATTTCATCCAAATTATAAAAATGAAATTGAAACTCTTGCAGAACCATTTATAAATGCTAAAAAAGGAACAGTAGCAAAAGCTGCTAAAAAAGTAATTAAAAGAGCAAATGAAATTAAATAATTTATAAACTATTTTTTTTAAAAAAATAGGAGAACAAAAACAATAATAAAATTAAATCCTTATCTAAATTTTAATGGTGAATACGAAGCAGCATTTAATTTTTATAAAAACATTTTTGGTGGTGAATTCCTGGGTGGTATGTTCAAAATGGGCGATGCTAAAGGAATGGAAATTCCAGAAGCAGCTAAAAATCTTGTGATGCACGTTGCTATTAAAATAGGCAATGACATTTTAATGGGTTCTGATACTATGCCAGGCCAACCTTTTTCCAAAGGCACAAACAACTATATTAGCATTTTCCAGATTCTTGAGAAGAAGCCGACAGATTATTTAATGAGCTTTCAGCAGGCGGAAACCCCGAAATGCCAATGACAGACCAATTTTGGGGTGATTATTTTGGTAGCTTAATTGATAAGTTCGGAATCTGCTGGATGGTTAATTATAACAATGAAAACAAAAGTATGTAATTTTACTTTTGATATTAATTTATACAAAATGGCTAATTTTTTAAGATTAGCCATTTTTTTAATTGAAGTAAAATTAATGGTTAATTACTTTAATGGTTAATTACTTATGCTTAATGAAAGTATCATTATTTAATTCAGCAAATGCAGTTTGTAATTCATCTTGAGTATTCATTACTATAGGACCACCCCAAGCAATAGGTTCGCGAAGTGGTTGCCCAGCTAATAAAACAAAACGAGCTCCGGCATTGCCTGATTTTACGGTAATTGATTCAAAATCATTAATATTTGCAGGATTAGACGGTGCAAAAAGCACAGCACAAGATTTTTCTTCAAAACTTGTTAAATCATCTTCTACTGCTAAACTTCCGTCTAGTAAATATATGAAAAGGGTTTCAGAATTTGGAGTTTGAGAATAAGTCCATGTAGCATTTGGTTCTAAATCAATATCTAAATATTGAACTTTTACATATTTTCCAGTAAAAGCTCCTTTAGTATTATTATATGCTCCGGCTATTACTCTAATATTTGCATTTTCTTCTTTTACAATTGGAACCATTTCTTTTGTAATATCTCCATAGGCAGGCGGTGCCATTTTATCTTTTGCTGGTAAATTTACCCATAATTGACAGCCAAGCATTCTATCAGATGCTTTTGGCATTTCTGTATGGATAATTCCAGACCCAGCAGTCATCCATTGGCATTCCAAATCATTTATTGTGCCTTTATTTCCGAGACTATCTCCATGGTCAATTTCACCTTTAATTAAATATGTAATTGTTTCTATTCCTCGATGAGGGTGCCATGGAAATCCTTTTATATAATCATTAGGATCAAGAGAATCGAATCCATCGAGCATTAAAAATGGATCGAAATCTTTCATTGTCCTTGCTCCAAGTACACGTCTTAAATGCACTCCAGCTCCATCGATTGCTTTATGTCCTCTTACGATTTTGCTTACTATTCTTTGATTCATATTTATTAATTGATTGAATTATTAAAAAATCCTATATTTAATCTATATTCGTATTTGTTAATAAATTATTTCAAATTATTAACAAATATCCTGTATTTATAGTTTTATGATTGTAGGTCTTTTGAAAAATATTGATGATAATGATTATTAATACAATACTACTATTCCAAATATTTTTTAAAAAAAATAAAAAAGTACTATTTCTTATGAAGAATTAGTACTTTATTTAATGAATAAGAAAATTTACAATAATTAACAATAATATTATTTTATAATAATCCATAATTCAGATTTGTCATCGCAAGTTACTTTGTCAATATTATAGCTACCAGCACCACCACCTGAATGATCAGTTGTTTGCAAAGTGTAACTATCAATATATTTACATACTTCACTACCTTTAATAGTAGTTATTGGTGTAATGTCTAATTTTACGTTACTTAAAATGAGTTTGGTAATTGAAGTACTTGAGAGTTTATTTTCATAATATCCTTTCATAGTTCTTTCAAGTATTATTTTTTTTGCCATAGTAGGATTGATTTCTTTGTCAAATTCAATGTTGATCTTTCCTTGTGTCAAAAATTCCAAACCCATTACATCGGTTGTAGTTTCAAAATATCCTTCATATTTGATGCCATTTCCTTTTATTCTGACATCATTGCAAGCAGATCCTATTTCTACAGTTTTATTATCATAACTTCCTTTTAAACCAATTAAAGAAAAAGAAATAATTTTAGAAATTGTTGGTTCTATTTTAAATTTTAAATTATACCCATCTAAGAATTTACCATTATCATCGTAAATAGCAATATATAGAGTTCCTTCAAATTGTTCTTTTCCAATTATACTGGTAAGTGGAATTTCTCCTGTAATATCATTAGTACCCACTGAAATTGTATTATTATCTTCTTCTTCGATAACATATTTGTTAGTTTTATTATTAATAATTTTTACTTTAAAATTAATATTTTTTGGAGTCTTATCAGCGTTATAAACGGGCAATTTAAAAGATAATTTATATACGGAATCTGGAATCATATCGCAAATATTGCTATTTGGAAATGTCCAGTCATAAGAATCTTTATTATTAGCATTATAAATCAATGATATTTTATAATTTTTGGTATTGCTCCCTATCGCAAAATTTAAATCACCTATTTGATTGTTAATAGGTATTCCTATGGTTTGCAATTTTGGATTAGATAATGGTGTTTCAGCTGTCAATATCTGGTATGCTTCTGTAAGTCCTTTTTCTTTCATTAGCCAATCCCAGTCCACCCATTTATACATACTTTCATCACCAAGATTTTGTGGATTATGAATTAATAGTTTAAGTTTAATATTTGTAAGAGAAACCTGTTCGCGTTTATATCCTAAGACCATAATTGCGTGTCGCCCCACACCGGGATATGATAAATTCATAATCGATGGTTTTCTTTCTTTGATGTTTTTCAGTATTGCATCGAGCATATTTGATTTAGAAACGAACGTAGATACACTTGATTTAGTAGTAGAAAATATATTTATAGCACTTGGCAAGTTCTTTTTAAAGTCCCAAAGCCCAATTCCTTCATCAAAAGTACTATGCTCCATATATTTCACTATTTCAATTATTCTATGTTTACTTCTGTATTCGTCATTATCCTTAGGATATGCAGCTGTAATCATTGCAGCACAAGCAGCCCAGCAAGATCCTCCAATTTGTTCATAATACGGTACTTTCATAGTAACTTCTTCATCACCTTCGGATAATTTTTCTCTATCAGCCCAAGAGATTACTAATCTATCATATTTAGAGCTTTGGAACGTATTAGATTTTCCATTAGGAAGAGTACCAAGTTTATCAACATTTAAAGACAACATCCCAGTAGAAGCAGTGTATTCAAATTCTACAATATCAGCGTTTAATTTTTCTTTTGAGTTAGTGGTGGAGTATTTAATTATCGAAATATCTTCTTTTACTAAATTTGATTTTAGGTTGTATTCTAAATTAAATTTAGCATCTGGAGCTACCTGTGAAAAGTCAAGAACAATGTCGTTAGGTGTGTTGAAATAGTTTTCGTTTTTTAGCAATTTAATTGCTATTTTTCCATTTGTAAGGTTTGCGTTGTCAGCGCTTTTTAAGGATATTTTAATTCCATTATCGAAATTAAATATTAGGTCACTTCCACTATAATTTTGGGAAATTTCTTGTGCAACTGTTTCAGGGGTTAGTGGGTCAGTTACTGGAGTAGTTGGATTATTTGTCTTATCACAAGAAATCATAGACATAATAGCTAAAATAATAGCCATTATTAAGTAGTTTGGTTTGTACATCATTCTCTCCGATAAAATAATATTAAAAAAATAGAATACACATCACAAAAATACATAAAAATTTTGTTTTGACAAAACAATTTTTTAAAAATAAAAAAGTAATATTTCTAAATAAGAATTAGTACTTTATTTAATGAATAAGAAAATTTATTATTTACATATCAGCATACTTTACAGAGTAATTTCCTTTATAAATATTTCCAGTATAGCCGTCTATTGCAATTTCATCTCCTGACTTAAATATATATCCATTAATATTGCAAATTCCATCTTTTTCGTTTATTCTCAGTTCAGTACAATTCACGATGCAAGTTTTGTTTAAACGCACTGCTGTAACTGCAGCGTGAGAGGTTACTCCGCCTTTACCAGTGAGTAAGCCCTCGGCTTCAAAAATCATATCAATGTCATCTGGGACAGTGTCGGGTCTAATTAGTACAACAGCTTCATTAGGGTATGATTTTTTAATCGAAAGAATATCTTGGAAATTAAAAGCTACTCTGCCATTTAGAGCATCTCCTCCAGTGCCTATTCCTGAGCCTACGACTTCCATATCAAAAGCATTAGCATCGAATACTAAATGTTGCTCTTGTCTTCTAATTACTTGGTCTCGAGTTTGTAATATATATAAATCTTCAGCTTTTGATGATTCGAATGTAAATTCAATTTCTTGGTGATTAAATCCATATTCTTCGGTCATTTTTACTGCGTATTCATATAATTTATTATAAATTTCTGGGAAATCTTTTTGCAATGACAAACTATCAGGAGCGAAATTCTTTTCTTTTTGAGATTCGCTAATTGGTAATGTATTAATTAAGCCTCCGACTATATCTTCTCCTTGGTTGCAAACAGAAAAATCTCCATATAAATTTACTCCAGCCCTTTTATCATCAGGATTATGAGTAAAGACCACACCAGTCCCGCTATCGCGATGCAGATTCCCTAATACCATTTTCTGCACAGCAACAGCCGTACCCCAATCTTTAGAAATATTCATATTGTCGCGATATACTTTTGCTCTCGGGCTAGACCAAGAATCTAATACTGCAGCTATAGCTTGCCTTAGTTGTAAAAATATATCTTCTTCAAATTTTATATTATGTTGCTTAAGGACATCTTTATATGCCAATGCTACTTCTTTCATTTGCTCAGGTTTGAATAATACTTTTTGCTCTACATTATATTTTTTCTTAAATTCCTGTATTATTTTATCAAATACATCTCTATCAATATCAAATGACATACCCCAGCTTTGAATCAACCTTCTATAAGAATCCCATGAGGTCCAAGCATAATTATCTTGCTTGCTGAGCAATTCTACGATTTCATCATTTAGCCCTACATTTAGAAATGTGCTCATTGCCCCTGGCATTGAAATTGCTGTGCCAGATCTTACAGATAATAAAAGAGGTTTTTCGGGATTTCCGTATTCGAGTCCGGTCATTTCCTCAATTTTTCGTACATTTTCTTTAATTAATTCATCTAATTCTATTCTAATTTGAGCGACAGAAATAACTGCTTTTCTTAATCTAAATACTTCAGTAGTGAAAACAAATCCAGGGGGTACAGGTAATCCATAAGAGTATAATTTTTTCAAGAAATATGCCTTTGCTCCAATAAATATTGGATTATCTAAAGTAGGGTACTCTTTATAGAGAGGAATGATACTCCATTCATGATTATAAGACATTATGTCGTTTATAATATCAGTTGGGTAATTATCATTCATATCCCTTAGAGTTGCAATTGTAATAGAGAGAAAATTATCAATTGTTTGTAATAAATATGCTGATGATAGGACATCTCTGAAAAATTCTTCTGACTTTTTATGTAAAAATTGTAATTTCTCCTTTTCCTGCATTTCCTCAATTTGCGGATAAACTTGTGGAATTATAATTTTTAGCAATGAATCAAACCTGCGGAAGAAGTATTTATTTATTATTTCTTGGATATTAGCATGAATAAATTGTAAGATATTAATATACTGCCCCAAACTAAAGGATTGAGATGTCAAGCTATATTGAAACATTTGTAAATTCGACCGAAATACTTCGTTTTGAATTCCATCTAATTGAATACCAGTGAGGAAATGTGCTAGAATATTATAAATTTTGTGTAATGAATTTGCATTTAAATAATTAAAATTAATATTTGCAATTAATTTATCAATTAAACGAGCTGAAAGTCTTTCTAAACGGAAAGTAATACCCATAGCTTCAAATTTCTTCTCGTGGTATTCTCCATACATTGATGGGATTCCGACAGCAACATGCCTTTTATAGTAAATGTTTTCCCATCCTTCTGTTTTTTCTGGATTAAACACTACTTGATTTAATCGCTCCATAAAGCCAAAGACTATATTAAGAGCTTCATTATGTTTCTTTTCTTTATAAAGATTATCTAGATTATCAACTTCTTCTTCTGTGAAGAAATTACTTCTTTTTAATATTGGAAAAATATTTTGCGTAGAGAATGAATATTTTTCTTTTAAGAAGACTTGTAAGCGGAGGAATAGCTTAATTCTTCGTTTATCAATATCGTTGTCTGTCAAGACTTCATCTAAAGTAGAAGAAATAATTTCTTCTTTTTCATCGACTAAATTTTCCGGTTCGACTCCCAATTTAATGCATAAATGAGTTATAAGTCTGTGGACTCCGGTGTACCAATGATTTTCTAATTCAATATCATCAAAAACATCATCAGGGATAAAACCTTTTAATTTTGATTTTTCTCCATCGAACCAAAAACGCAGAATTTTTTTTGATAAATCTATATGAGTATTATTGCTCTCTGTATGGACTTGTTTTCGCATAAAGTGAATTAATCTATCCTTTCGCATTGATAATTCGTCCATTAGAGTAGATACCTCTCTTAATTCACCTTCAGCGCCAATTTCATTAAAATAAATTGGGAAAATTCTGCATAATTGCTTGACTTGTTTGTAAATTGGTTCAATATTGGAATTAAGTAATTTCGAGACATCTTTTTGGAATAAATCAGTATCAGAGATAAAAATTCCACCGACGCGGAGGTTAACTATAAGCGCATTTAGCAAAGTAAAATATTCAACAGGTGCAGATTTAATTAATTCTAACCAAGTGCGGATATTTTTTACATGATTAATATTTCTATGAATTTGCCAATCGTCACTGAGTGAAATTTCTCCAGGATTGATAAATCCCATTTCAATGATTTTGTTCTCGAGGTTAGTGATTAATTCTACATTTTTAGTTTCAGCAATTACTTTTCCTAAAGTAGCAATACAGTCTAAAATTGTACTTTGGTATTTATGCTTAAGCTCATTAAAAATTAAAAATGACTGGTCAAAAAATTCTATAATTTGTTCTTTATTTAGCTCTACAGTAACGCTTTTAATTAATTTGTTAATATCCCAGAGGAGATGATCTTTTAAATGGCTCATTCCTGGCAAATAAAGCATATAGAACAAGTAATAAATTCGTTCAATAGGGGATTCAAAAATATTAGATTTTACTCTAAAGGA
Source organism: uncultured bacterium (assembly GCA_937875295.1). Lineage (GTDB taxonomy): Bacteria > Bacteroidota > Ignavibacteria > Kapaibacteriales > UBA2268 > CALLXS01. The sequence continues at coordinate 9,576 of CALLXS010000015.1, forward strand.
ATTAGCAATTTCTTTAAAAGTAGGGAAATTTTCTAAAATTTCTGAGCGTTTATCTATAGTTTCTAATTCTGTAAGTTGATTTTTAAAAACGGTATTAAAGACATCTTTAAGTGCTTGGGAATAATCATTTCTATATAGAATTTTCTTTTGCTCATACCAATTTTCAATATCTGAAGTTTCTATCCAAAATTCTAAATTATACTTGTATGTGGTTTTTGTAAGAATTGTAATTTTATTTTGCAAGTTATTGAATTCTTGCTCAGATAAATCGTTTTGCTTCAAATTTAAGTTAATTTTAAAATTACCACTATTTTCAACGAAAACGAATTTGTTTTCAGGTTCATTAGACCAATTATTAATTGTCGATAAAATATTATTTAATTCTTCGTAAAACTTTTGTGGTTCATTTTCACTAAGCAAATCAAACATTTGCAAGTATGAGCTAAGTAAATTTTCTTTAATGTCGTCATCATTAGATTTTTCGAAAATTTCAATAAAAAAATTGTTTATTACTTTAAGAGCGAATTTATAATTATCAGATTTCATATATAACCACAAATTATCGAGAGCAATCTTTTTGATATTATCTCCCAAATATTTATAATTAGAATAGGGGTGATTATATTCAGTAAGAAATTCTTTAGTAGCATTGTTTATGCCCCAATATGATGAAGATAATGCTAAAAATTCATTTTGCTCATCAGTTATTTCGGTAATTGAGCGAGTCTGATACTTATTTGCTTCTAAAGCTTCAGAATTGAATTCTTCTTTAAGTGTTTTATAATTTGCTTGAGTTTCCATTTATTTGATTATATAATTAATCCGAAAAAAGCACAACAATATAATAATTCTTTAATTAATAACTATAAAGAATTATTATAAAAAATATTTTCAAAAATAATCAATTATTATAAATCTGATATTATAGAATAATTAATTATTTTCAATTAACTCATATCCTATTTCTTTGATTTTATTTCTAATGATATTAATATCAACATTACCTTCGTATTCTGCAATTCCAGTATTATGGTCTACACTTATATTTGATATACCGGGTAATATTTCTAGTGCATTTTTTACATTATTACTGCAATGATTGCAATTCATACCGCTTATTTTTAAATATTTTTTATTGTTCATATTAATAATCGATTTTGGTTGTGTAATGAAGTATTTCTTTAAATATATTCTATATATTGACATAGAGACTAAAATTAGAAATATTATTGCACAAATGATTTCAAAAGTAGATGGAGCAAAAGAACCTGTATGATGGCTGTGAGACATTTGAAGTTTTATATTTATATCAAACACAGCAACAAAATAATCAAGCAAATATCCAAAAGCAATTGATAATAAAATAAGAACAATTAAATAAATTAAAACTAATTTTTTCCCAAGAGTTTTAATTAAAATAGAAATTGTAGCAGCATTAGTAGCAGGACCTGTAAATAAAAATACAAATGCTACGCCTGGGGAAAAACCTTTTAATATTAGACTTACTGCGATAGGGATAGAAGCTGTAGAACAAATGTACATTGGAATCCCAATTGCTATCATTATTAGCATTCCCAATATACCAGAACTTATATATTGATTAGAAAAATAGTCATCAGGAACAAAATAAGTAATCAATGATGCAATAAATAAACCTAGTAAAAATTGAGGAGCAATATCATCAATGAACTCGATGAAGGCATATTTTAATCCAGATTTAATTTTATTAAATATTTGTTTAAATGAGGATTTCTCATTTGAAATATCAATTTTGGTGGATTCATTTTCATTAATCGAGCATTTAATATTTTCAATTTTATTTGATTCATTTTTGTTTTCAGTGATTTGATTATCAATAAATTTTACTTTTTGAATCACTGTACCACCAATTATTCCAGAGAATAAAGCTGAAAGAGGTCTATATATCGCCATAAAAGTACCCATCATTCCATAAGTAGCGATAATAGAATCTACTCCTGTCTGCGGAGTAGAAATTAAAAATGATACTACAGCACCGCGAGAAGCACCGCTTCGAGACATATAAACAGCAGTAGGAACAACTCCACATGAGCATAGAGGTAATGGTACTCCTAATATAGCTGCTTTAATAACTGACCAAATATTATCCTTTCCCAAATATTTGATTATAGTTTCTTTTGTCAAAATTATATAAAGCAATGCTACAAAGAGCATCCCAAACAGCAAATAAAACGACATTTCTATAAATAAATTTATAAAAATCAATATAAATTCATATATTGCATTCATTATTTTTATATTTATCAAAATTAAAATAATTTATTAGAGAAGTAACAATTGTGATATTATTTTTAAAACAACTCTGCGAGAAACGTATATTAATAATAAGTGAAATCATATTATTCTTATTTTTAAATTTGCATGCAGCAGAGGCAAAATTAAACAATCAAGATTCATTAATCGATAATAAAAGTATTTCTAAAACAATCATCGAAGATTTAATAAATGCTGGCGAGGATTATTTGCAAATATTAAATTATTCTATTACTTCTACTTATAAGCATATTGCATACCCGCTTGCTACTATCGATATTGCATTAATTGCAAGCGGTTTAGATGAGAATATTAGAGTTTGCCAATGCAAGAAACAAGATATTTGGTTACTTAAGCAAATGGGTGAGGTCAAAACTGCCATCGCCTTACCATCAGGAATATATTTATCAGGATTAATTTTCAAAGATGAAGAACTTAGAACAACAGGAAGACTCCTTTTTGAATCTCTATTACTATCAAGCACGGTAAATACAGGATTAAAATATATTTTAGGTAGGTCTAGACCATTTATGGAAATGGGTAACTACAATTTTCAATTTTTTGAATTTAGTGACAATTATCAATCTTTTCCATCTGGTCATACTTGTGCTGCTTTTACTATTGCAACCCTGCTCGCTGGAAGAATTGATAATAATTGGGTAGATGCTGGTTTATATTTATTAGCAACTGGTACAGGATTTCATAGAATTTTAGCTGATAAGCATTGGTTTTCTGATGTAATTATTGGAGGTGCAATTGGCATATTCTCTTCAAATCTAGTTCTATCTGCATTTGAGGATAACGAAAAAGAGAAATTAAGAAATAAAGATAAAGAGCAAAATAAATATACTTGGTCTATTCAGCCTCAATTAGGATTTTATGGATCAAGAATCTTATTTACGCTTAAGTGGTAATTAATTTTATAAAATCAAAATATGTAAATAAAATAATATGATTAATCATTTTTATACATTATTTCAAGTAGTGGAAGATCTAAAATTAAAGCTCCAAAATGCAATAATCGTAGAATGCTTTACTCAAGAAAAAGATGAGATAATAATAGTTCTTGACAATGGGGAAGATTTATACAACCTTTGTATTAATCTTTCGGCAAATGATCAAGCAATTTACATAAAAGATAAATTCGCAAGAGCGAGATCAAATAGCTATGATTTATTTAAAGAAATTATAGGTGATACTTTAAGAAATATTGATATTGCAAATAACGATAGAACTGTATTTTTTAGACTAAATTTAAAAACTATAGTTGTTAATTTAGCTTCTGGGTCAGAGCATAATTTTATTATTTTAAATAAAGAACATATTATAGAAAATGCTTTTAACAATTCTAAAATACTTAAATTTCAGAAATTTGAGAAAAAAGAAAATATATTGCCAGAAGCTAAAGTTGAAAATTTCAAGACAATAGGAAAATTACTTTGTAATTCTCGAATACTTTTACCAAAATTAAGCGCAATAGAGCTACTATCAAGATATTCCTTTGATTTCAATCAAGAAATTAAAGATATTTCAAATTTAGAGGAAATAAAATCAGAAGCGATTGATTTAAGAGAAAATTCGCTCAAATCGAAGAAATATTATTTATATCTTTATGAAGAGAATACAGCATTATTATCACTACTTGAGATTACTAATTCAAGCCATAAAAATCTTATTATTTTTGATGATATTCATTCTGCAATTTCTCGCAGAGTAGCTTATAGAAAAAAGTCTGAATATATTAAAGAAAATAAAGCATCAATTTTAAAGAAATTAAGCGTAATAAAAAATAAATTGATTAAAAATATTGAATTATGCAAAAACACAAAAGTTTTAGAAGAAAGAGTAGAGTTATATAAAAATTATGCTGATATTTTGCTTTCATTACCAAATAGTAATAAAAATAATGGAAATGAAATTAAAACAAATGATTGGTACGGCAATGAATTAGTGATTCCTTTGGACAATAAGTTAAACTTAATTGAAAATTCAACTAAATATTATAATAAAATAAAAAAATTAAAATCTGATATAAATAAAAAAAATCTTATGCTTCCAAAATATCAGAAGAAATACATTGAAATAAATAATATTATTAGCGAAATAGAGAATCTAAATTCAATTAAAGAAATTAAAAAATATATGAACTCAAGCAAAACAGACGATAAAAGAATTAATAAAGCAATAAATGAAAACGAATCTACTAAATTCAGGGAATTTAGTTTAGGTGAGGGATATACTCTATTTGTAGGGAGGAATTCACAAAATAACGATGAATTAACAATGAAATTCGCAAAACCAAACGATATTTGGATGCATGCTCGTGGTTCATCAGGTTCTCACACAGTATTGAGAGGTCTAGCTCAGAAGGAAACTAAACCGCCTAAAAATATACTAAATATTGCAGCTGGAATCACTGCATACTATTCAAAACAAAAGAATGCAAAATATGTTCCCGTTGCTTACACATATAAAAAATATGTTCATAAACCAAAAGGGGCAAATCCTGGGGCAGTAACTATGAGTAAAGAAACGGTAATTATGGTAGAACCAAAATTACCGCAAGAAAATGAATAAATTTATAATCAATGAATTTAATATTCACATTTTCATTTTATAATAAAATGAAGTATGTAAGATTATATAATCAATAAAGTTATCTAAATCAATTTTAGTATTTAGATATTCTAATCCATTTTTTTGCATATCTAAAAATTCTAATGTATCAATTAAATCAAACCATTCTTTGCCACAATCATAATTTGGAGCATACTTTAGTCCGTCCAAAGTATAGTAAAAATTCTTTTCTAAAGCAATTATAGATGATTTTTCTATATTATATTTTTCTGCAATAAAGTTATCATCTTGTCTTTCCATTAGCTTAGCTATACCATAAAATTTTCCATTTAAAAAAGTTAGCACATTATTTATAGGTGAACACAATAAGTTTTCATTTAAATTTTCAGCTAAGTTATGTGCAATTTGATCTCGCATAAGAGCTCTTTTCCAATCATTTCCTCCATTTCTTAAAGATAATTTTTCGTAGTTATTTTGGTATTCATCGGGGAAAAATTTATGCTCAAACGTTGGATATTGATAATAATCTTCTGCATAAAGTCGCCAAGATTTTTGAGGATAAGTACGTGAGTTTGAACCTTGTAAACGTAAGCCTATGGCTGAATTATATGGGGAAATATCATTAGCAAAATATTCGAAATTAGCAGGGATTATTTTTTTATAAAGTATTTCTCTTGGGTATGTAAGACCTATTTTAATTACATTAAATGGTCTACTT
>CALLXS010000016.1 GCA_937875295.1 uncultured bacterium
AATTTAGTTTTAGATTACCAAATATAATTAGGATAAATATAATATTTTTATAAAATTAACTTGAAAGGGAACGCTATGCTTAAGAGAACAACTTTAATTCTGTTATTTTTATTTTTAATTTCGTCTAATTTGCAATCGCAATGGGAAGAAAACGGTTGGGAAGATGCCGGTTGGCTTAAATTTGAGCCCAGTGCGAAAGCATTGATGGCAACGAATGATAATAAAATATTAGTAAATAGAGGGTATTTTATTGATTTAATAGACACTTTGGGTAATAAAGTAAAATCAAACATTATGCGAGTAAATGATTTGGAAGTAAATGGTTACTTTATGAAAGATAACGACTCAATATTTTATGTGAGAGGCAATATTCTATACTTGTATGAAAATGAGGATTTTAAAGTCCTTAAACAGCATAAATTATTTAGTTCGTATTTTAAGATAAAAAACGGTATATATTTCGCCGGCGGTGGCTATTCAAAGGTAGGATTATACGTATCTTTAGATAGAGGTGAGACTTGGAATTTTATGAATAATGGGCTAAAGCCTGCACCTCTTCCGGAAGACAATATTAATTACAATTCGATTACTTATCAAGTTACTAATAATGGTTATGTTTATTATTTGGATCACCGTTCAGATAGAGAAAACAATTTCATTGGTTCTTTATATGTATCTAAGGATACTTGCAAAACTTTTGAAGAGACATCAATTAAAAATGTGTCAATGAGTAGCATCGTAGCTAATGAAACTTCAGATAAAAATGACTATGAGGTATGGATTACTACCTACAAATATATTGAAGACAATAATCCTATTCTCTATAGAGCAGTGAAATATCAAAATAATTTGATGTTCAAACAAAATATTACTCAAACAGAAGTTGGTAATAATATTTATCCTAAACAAGTATTAGTTTATCCTTTTAAAGATTTAACAGGTGAAAGCAATCCTTATGTATTTAATAATGGTATTCACACATATATTGCTGGTAAAGACCATTATTTTCACAGAATAGATACAAATAGCTTTAGAGTTGATAACCTTATAAGAATCGAAAGTAGTTTATATGCGATCCGTAGCAATCCAATCCCGGGAGGTATTGTGAAATTTAATTTTGAGACAAAATCTTGGGATGATATATATAAATCACCTCAAGAGACTGGTAAAATGAGTATGTTACAAATAGTAAATGATACAATATTTGCATTTGCTGCATTTTATAAACCAAATACTTTTAATGGTCTAATATATTCAGCAGATTATGGAGATACTTGGCACGAAATTGATAACCCTCTTCCTAAAGTAGAAAATGAAACAATTACTCCATTTCATTTTAAAAGCATAGATGGAAAAATTTATTTGGCAACTAAGAAAAATGGATATTGGATTTCGGAAAATAATGGAAAAGGCGAGTGGAAGCAACCTATGAATAACACTATAGATTATTCACTTTCATTAACTCAAATTAACTGTTTTTTCAAAAAAGGAGATGTTTTTCTTTTAGGAACCAATCTTGCATTGTTTGATTCTCGAGATGGGGGCGAAAATTTTACATTTGATTTAGAAGTTTCACCAAAAAATCATATTATTCAAAATATACAGGAATTCCCTGAGCATAATAAATTATTAATTCTTGATAATTATCATGATATTTATTCATCAGACGATATGGGCAAGACATTTAATTTAATATTTGAATCTGCCGACACTTTGCAAATAAATAACTTTAATATTGCCAATGGTGGGATATGGTTGTATGCAATTTCAGGTAAAAAATCTGGTTTATATTTTTCATCAGATTTATGCAAGACGCTTGAACCGAAAAGCGAAGAAGGTTTTGCTTATAATATGGAAAGAACAAATGATCCATTCAGTTCAATGGTCATTGATAATAATATTGTAACTACTCTTCAAAGTAAAGGAATTTATTATAAGAAGAATGATGGGATAGATGAATTTAAACCATTGATGAATGGTAATATGCTGAATACACAAGTACGTTCGTTAGATACTACACAAAATTATATATTTGCAATATCAAATAGCGGATTTTATAGACTTCCACGCACTTGGTTTAAACAGAATTATGTTTTAGATTATAATTCTGAACTACCACCTTTTGAACCACTTCTTTTATTCCCAAATCCGAGTACTAACTATTTAAATATTCAAAGATTAGATGCTAACAATAGCGAGCATAAATATATAATAATAGATAATACAGGCAAGGAATTAGGCTCAGGAGTAGTTATCGATAATAGAGTAGATGTATCGCCATACCCAGTGGGGTCGTATATGATTAAAATATTCAATTCGAAGAATTCTTATACTACTAAATTTATTAAACAATAATAAAATATTTATTATTAAGACTTTTAATGAGTAATTATTTGAGTAATCATTTAATTACTCTTTTTTTATTAAAAAAATGATTTAAAATAAAATGTATTTTAAAAAGTTGTATTGAAACAAGTGTTATAGAATTAATAACAAATAAAATATCAGAATGAATATTAATAACCCAGATGAAGATAAGAAAATAAATTCAAATAAGGAATTTGTAAGAGTAGCACCATATCTTACATTAAGCTGGCAATTAATAATTACAATTGTAATTGGAGCAGTGATTGGATATTTTGTGGATAAGTCTAATAATTCTTCTCCTAAATATATGATTATTTTAATGGTAACATTCACGATTATTGCTTTTGCAAATTTGATACGGACTGTAATCAAGTTAAATAAAGAAGAAGATATGAAAGATAAAAATGTTAAATGAACCTAAAATCATCGGTATTATCCTTGCACTTATTAATTTTATTGCCTCGGTTACCGTTGTGCTTATTTCAATTAAGTTTAAACCAAATGAATTAGGTAAAATTGCATTAATTTCATTTGTAGCCAGATATATCATAATTGCAGCTTTAATTTGGCAATTCTTTCGACAATATTCAAAAGTTGAATCTTTTGATTTCGGAATTTATTTTATCATTTCTTCATTTATTTTTATTATGATTGAAATATTTATTTTCCATTATGCTTCTAATTTCGTAAATTTGCAGACCGGAAAAAAACATATAAAAACTAATGGTACAAAAAAAGTAAATTAGTAATTTAATATGAAAGCTAATTTTCCGATATTGAGATATATTATAATTCTTTACTTCACTTTTTAATATCAAAGTGAAGTGAAAAAAAACAATAACAAAACTTAATTATAAAACAAATAAATGAATGTAGTAGCAGATACAGTTGCATTAGATAATATAAATTCACATCCAATTGAAAATGCTCATAGCGAACTTCAGATAGTTGCTCCAAAAGACGCTATAAATCATTATTTAAAGAGTTTGGGTACTCATAGAGATTTTTCGATATTCAATTGGAAAATAGTTGATTTGCCTGTAATTCTTTATGACAAAGCTGAAGGATTCCATATCTATAGAGATATTAAAGCAATGGAGCAGGGTGGTACTTTCACAGAAGTACATCATAAAATAGTGCATAAAGATAATATTGAAAATGGAGTTACATTCGATGCTTCTATTACAAGCTTAGTTGTTTGGCAATGGATAGCAATGATTGTCGGTATTTTCTTTGTTTTATTTGCTGCAAGAAAATACAAGAAAAGCCCTCTAAAAGCACCAAAGGGGATTCAAAATGCTGTAGAAGCTTTGCTGTTATATTTACGAAATGAAATAGTTTATCCTAATATGCCTAATAGGGCTTTAGCTAATAAATACCAACATTATTTTTATGCTCTATTTATATTTATTTTGCTGATGAACTTATTCGGACTTTTGCCCGGTGGCCACACTGCAACGGGTGCAATAGGTACTACTTTAGGTTTAGCCCTTATTTCTCTATTTGTAATTAATATTACAGCAATTAAGCAAATTGGTATTGGAAATTATCTAAAACATTTATTAGGCGGAGCACCTTGGTGGTTATCATTTATAATGATACCTATAGAAATCATTTCAATTTTTACTAAACCTTTTGCATTGACTATTCGTCTTTTTGCAAATATGACGGCAGGGCATATTGTGCTTCTTTCTTTAGTAGGACTAATCATTATGTTTCAATCTTTAGTGATGGCTCCAGTATCGATAGCATTCTCATTATTTATGATGACGCTAGAAGTATTAGTATCGGTACTTCAAGCGTACATTTTTACAATATTGACAGCAGTATTTACTAATTTAGCAATTGGTGATCATGCTGAACACAGTACAGCACATTAAAATTAAATAAAAAATAGTAGTAATTTAAATAATTATAAAGATAAATATTAAAAAAATATACATAAACTTTAAATAATTAAATGGAGAATATATGGATTTAGCATTTTTAGCAGCAGGACTTGGAGCTGGTTTATCAGTATTTGGCGCAGCTTTAGGAATTGGTAAATTAGCAGCTGCAGCTCTTGAAGCAGCAGCTCGCCAACCAGAAATTGCAAATAAATTACAGCTTACAATGATTATTGCAGCTGCATTTATCGAAGGTGTAGCACTTTTTGCATGCGTTATTTGCTTTATTTTAGCATCCAAATAAGACATAATTACTTATTCAAGAATAGCAGGCAGAGATAAAGCAAATCTGCCTGCAGTTTGAGCTATTAAAACATAATAGAAAGAAATAAATGAATATTTTAGATGTAAATTTTGGATTGGTTTTCTGGACTCTCGTTAATTTCGGGATATTCTTCTTCGTATTAATGAAATTCGGAACTAAACCAATTGCTAATGCAATTAAAAATCGCGAAAATAAAATTAATGATTCTATCGAAGGTGCTGAAAAAGCAAACCATGAAGCTTTATTGTTGCTTGAAAAAAGTAAAACAGAAATTGCATCTGCTCAAAGTAAAGCAAATGAGATTATTTCTGAAGGTAAAAGCCAAGTCGAGCAAATTTTAAATAAAGCTAAAGAAGAAGCAACATTAATTAAAGATAGAAAAATCAAAGAAGCTGTGCAGGAAATTGATAAATCAAAAGAGCAAGCTATCAGAGAATTAAAATCTAATGTAGCTGATTTAGTAATATTAGCAACTGAAAAAATACTTGATGAAAAAATTGATAAAGAAAAAGATTCTCAATTAATTGAGAAATCAATTTCTAATATTGAAAGTTCAATTTCAAATGTAAATGATATTAGCAGGAATTAATTTTTTGCTTTTTCCTGCATTTTTTCATTTAATGAATTTTTTATAATAAATTTATTTTTTTTACAGAGATGAACGAAAAAAAAGTTTCTCTAAGATATGCTAGAGCAATATTTGACTTAGCTAAAGAACTTGATATAACTGATAAAGTATTGTACGATTTCGATTATATTAATAAAGTAATTGAATCTTCTGATCAATTCAAAGCATTTTTAGGAAATCCAATTATAAATCCAAATAAGAAAATAGCAGTTATAAACGCATTATTTTCTGAAAAGACAACAGATTTATCAATAAAAATGTTGAAAATTATTACTGAAAAAGGTAGGGAAATATTAATCCCAAGTATAGCTAAGCAGTATGAAGCAATTTATAATGAAGTTAATAATAGATTGCCTGTAAAGATCATCTCTGCAAAACAATTAAATGAAAATCAAAAAGTAAATATCCTATCAAAATTAAAATTGTGGCTAAATAAAGAAATTTTACCTGATTATAAAGTCGATAAAGATATTATTGGTGGTATTAAATTCTCTTTTTCTGATAAAATAATTGATAGCTCAGTAAAAAATCAATTAGAAAAAATTAAATCAAATATGATTTTAAATAGTTAATTCGTGTTTGAATATTATAATATTAAAAATAAAAAAATTAAAATATAAGGTTTGAATATGTTAATAGATGTCCATCCAGAAGAAATTTCTTCGATCTTGCGCAGGCAAATTTCCGGATTTGAGAACGAAACTGATATTTATGAAGTCGGTACTGTTCTTAATGTAGGCGATGGTGTAGCTCGTGTTTATGGATTAAATAAAGCTATGGCTTCGGAACTAGTAGAATTTGAACATGACGTTTTTGGAATGGTGCTTAACCTCGAAGAAGATAATGTCGGTGTTATACTTTTCGGCGACGATACTTTAGTAAAGGAAGGCGATACAGTAAAACGTACTGGAAAAATTGCTTCAACCCCCGTTGGCAAAGAATTGCTTGGTAGAGTTGTAAATCCTTTAGGGGCTCCTATTGACGACAAAGGACCAATTAAAACTTCTCAATTTTTACCACTTGAGAGAAAAGCACCAGGAGTAATTGCTCGTCAACCTGTAAAAGAGCCAATTCAAACCGGTCTGAAAGTAATTGATGCACTTATTCCAATTGGCCGTGGGCAGAGAGAACTTATTATCGGCGATAGACAAACAGGTAAAACTGCAATCGCACTCGATACTATTATTAATCAAAGATATACTCATACTCCTGAGGCAAAAGAAAATGGTGTAGAACCTGTTTATTGCGTTTATGTAGCAATTGGGCAAAAGGGTTCTACAGTAGCAAATGTAGTGTCATATTTAGAACAACATAATGCTATGGAATATACTATTATCGTCGCTGCAAATGCTTCTGATCCTGCTACGATGCAGTATATTGCTCCTTATGCTGGTTGTTCTATTGGGGAATATTTCCGCGATAATGGAATGCATTCATTAATTATTTATGATGATTTGACTAAGCAAGCGGCTGCTTATAGACAAGTATCATTATTATTAAGACGACCTCCGGGACGCGAAGCATATCCGGGCGATATTTTCTATTTGCATAGCAGACTCTTAGAGAGAGCCGCAAAATTTAGTTCTGAAAATGGTGGTGGATCACTTACTGCTCTTCCTGTTATAGAGACTCAGGCAGGAGACGTAGCTGCTTATATTCCAACAAATGTAATTTCAATTACTGATGGTCAAATTTATTTAGAACCCAATTTGTTTAATGCAGGCGTTAGACCAGCTTTGAATATCGGTATTTCTGTGTCGCGTGTGGGTGGTAATGCACAAATTAAAGCAATGAAAAAAGTGGCTGGTCCATTAAAGTTAGAATTAGCACAATTTAGAGCTTTAGCGGCATTTGCAAAATTTGGTTCAGATTTAGACAAATCTACTCAAGCTAGCTTAAATCGTGGTTCAAAATTGACTGAAATAATGAAACAAAGACAATTTGCACCTATGCCTGTAGAAAATCAAATATCTTTAATTTGGGCTGTTACAAATGGTTTTTGTGACGATTTACCAAATGAATTTGTTAATACATTTGAAACTGAGTATTTAGAGCATTTAATGAATTTGCACAATGATTTGCTAAAAGATATTGCAAAAATAAAAGAAATTACATCAGATATAGAGAAAAGACTTGTCGACGTAACAGAAAAATTTACAATCAATTTTAAAGAAAAACATTTAATAAAATAATATGATAATTCTAACCGGTGGTGCTGGATTTATAGGGTCTTGCTTCCTTAGAAAATTAAATTCTGAAGGAATTAAGGACATTATAGTTGTTGACCATTTAGGTAACGAAGATAAATGGAAGAATCTTACCGGTAAGGAATTAAGTATATATTATCATAAAAGAGATTTTCGCAATTTATTAAAAGAAAATTTACTTAATCCAGCTGATATTCAGTATATCGTTCACATGGGAGCTTGCTCAGCTACTACTGAAAGAGATTCTGATTTTATAATGGATAATAATTTTTCATATAGCGTCGAATTAGCTGAATTTGCTATTCAAAATGAAATTCCTTTTATGTATGCAAGTAGTGCTGCGACATATGGTGACGGAAAAGATGGGTATTCCGATAACGAATTTGATTTAATTAAACCACTTAATCCTTATGGCTTATCTAAACATCTTTTTGATAAATGGATAATTAATAATAAACATTATAACCAAGTAATTGGATTAAAATATTTCAATGTATTTGGTCCGAATGAATATCATAAAAAATCAATGGCTTCTATGGTATTTAAAGCATTTGAGCAAATAAATAATAATGGTACTATTAATTTATTTAAATCAAATTCAAGCGAATTTACCGATGGTGGCCAGATGAGAGATTTTGTTTATGTAAAAGATGTAATTAACATCATGTGGGAATTCTTTTCCAAAGGGAAAAATTTCAAAGGAATTTATAATTTAGGTACTAGCATACCTCATACTTGGAATGAGTTAGCTGAAGCTGTTTTCTCTGCAATGGGCAAACCAATTAATATAAATTATATCGATATGCCTGCTGAATTAAATAAGCAATATCAAAATTATACTAAAGCAGAAATGACAAAGTTAGAAAAAGCTGGAATTAAGTATAAATTTGCTAATTTCAATGATAGTATTAATGACTATGTCAAAAATTACCTAATGCAAAACAACAAGATTCTTTAAAAATAATAATTTATCATTTTATTTATAGAAAATGGCTAATCTAAGAGATATAAGAAATAGAATATGTGGTATACAAAGTACTGCTAAGATTACTCAAGCTATGCAAATGGTTGCTGCTTCGAAATTACGTAAAGCACAAGAAGCAATACAAAATGCTAGACCATATTTTAAAAAAATGAATGAAATTTTAAAAAATATAGTTGATACTATTTCTGAAGATTATAATCACCCATTGATTCGAAAAAGTCAAGATATTAATAATATTCTGTTGATAGTAATCGCAAGTGATAAAGGTTTATGCGGTAGCTTTAATAATAACTTATTGAAATTTGCTGATGAAAAAATAGCAAAAGAATTAAAAATTGAATATCCTAATGCAAATTTTAAAATCATAACTATTGGGAAAAAATCCTCTGCATACTTCGAAAAACATAATTTCAAAATTGTTAATGAGTTTAATGGTATTTTTAGTCATCTTACTATTGATAATGCACGGAATATTGTAAAAATAATATATAAAAAATTTGTTGATAAAGAAATAGATAAAGTCTATGTAATCAATAATGATTTTATTAATTTAATTACTCAAAAACCATCAATGAGACTGCTTTTGCCAATCGGAAGCGATAATATCACACTCGATATCACTACTGGGCGGAAAAGTATAAAAAGCGATGTAAGTAAAGTAGAAAAAGTTTATTCTGACTCAGAATATATTTTCGAACCAAGCAAAGAAGAATTACTAAATGCTCTATTACCTATGAATTTAGAAATGCAACTATGGAGAGCATTATTAGAATCAAATGCTGCTGATAATGCAGCAAGAATGATGGCAATGGAAAATGCAACTAACAACGCTAAGGATTTGATTGATGAACTACAACTTAGCTATAATAAAGCTAGACAAAGTGCAATTACAACTGAGATGCTTGAAATCGTAAGCGGTGCTGAAGCACTCAAAGGATAATGAAAATTAAAAATATTAAATTACATTTTAAATTATAAAATAAAGAATAATATGAAAACTAAAGTATTTACAGACAAAGCACCTGCTGCAATTGGTCCTTATAATCAAGCAATCGTTGCTTCTGGTAAGTTTATTTATGTTTCTGGTCAATTACCTTTATCCGAAGGTAAATTAATTGGCGATGAAATTACTGCTCAAACAGAGCAATCTCTCAAAAATTTAGGAGCTATTTTAGAAGCTGGTGGTTATACTTTTGCAGACGTAGTAAAGACTACAGTTTATCTCAAAAATATGGATGATTTCGCTGGAATGAATGGCGTTTATGCTAAATTCTTCGATGGCACTGAATTCCCTGCTCGAGCTGCATTCCAAGTAGGAAAATTACCAATGGATGCTATGGTTGAAATAGAAGCAGTAGCTGTGAAAGACTAAAATTAATAGTTAATCTTATAAATATAAAATCCACTCATCTTTTTAGTGAGTGGGTTTTTGTTATATAATATAAAGAAATTCAAAAAATATATTTTTATTTGCTTGTTCGAATTGTTGCAAAAATTATTTTATATTAAAGTGAAACAATGTAAATAATCTATTAATGATACTTTTCAAGTTCATTATGGATTTCATAATTTAAAACTTCAAAATAACATTGTAATTCATCGGATTTTAAAATATATCTAAATCATATTTTAAGAATGGTAATTCAAAATTTTCAATTTTAGAAAAATTTTCAATAATTTGATACAAATTAGTGAATTTAAAATTTGGATTAATAAATGGATTTTGCAAACTATTCCCTAAAAATATTGTACCAATTTCTGCCTTTTCGCCTGCCATAATATCAGTAATGCTATCACCAATTATCCAACTTTGATTTTTGTCGATATTATATTTTTCAATAGCTTCAAGTATCATAGTAGGATTAGGTTTCCGCTTAGAACTTTTGTTAGTTGCTAAGTCAGTACATGAATAAATATCATCAAAATTGAAGCTAATCTTTTGATTTAATTCACTTTGCATATAGTTATGAACTTTGGATAATTGTTCATTGGTCATTAATCCCTTGCTTACGCCTTGTTGATTAGTAATTATAATAGCTAAATAATTTTTTTCTTTGATGAATTTTAGGAACTTGAATAAGTCTGGGCAAAAAGAAAATTCATCAGGGGATTTCACATAATCTCCTACTGGACGGTAGTTAATAACCCCATCTCTATCAAAGAAAATAGCTTTATTTTGAATTATGCCCATTGAATTAAAAAATTATTTGGTCAAATTGTTAAGAATTTCGCTCAATTTTCGAGCCGAAAATTTTCTTTCATATTTGTTAATTGCATCTAAGTCTGGATTGTAGTATTTATCATCATTTAGAAGCCAATAATTATAATAATCTCGAATAATTTCAGAAATTCTATAAACTTCGCTTTGATAGGCTACCATTCCAGATTTAGTTTCATTCATTAAATCAGCTATTGCGCTAGGCTTTGGGGCAATTGCAATAATTGGTTTTTTTATTCCTATATATTCATATACTTTTCCGGGAACTATTTCGCTACTTTCCTTTGACTCATCTACAATTAAAAGTAGAGCATCACTTGTCATCAACTGTTTTAAGCTTTCGCTGTGCGGTACATAATTAATTACTTCGATGCTTTCTCTAAAACTCACTTGCTCTATCATTTCATGAATTTCGTCGCCAAATCTTCCAACTAATTTAATTATAAAATTATCTTTTGAGAAAAATTTATCATCAATTAAAATTTGAATTGCTTGAAAGAATGATTTAGGATTCCTTCTACCATACATTGAGCCAGTATAGCAAATAGTAAATTTTTCATTTTTCTGTAAATCTATTACCGGGAAATCAGAAGAATCATATCCATTTGGTACGTGAATAAATTTATTGCTATCTAAATCTGGATATTTTTTTAGTGCATCTTTAATGATCCCAAGCCATGCAGCCTCGACATAATCAGCTTCTTTAAAAACAGAATGCTCCATTGATTTATCGATTATTTTTGGTAGGAACCAACGTTTTGGAGAAGAAATAAAATCTGTCCAAGGATCGCGAAAACCCGCTACCCAAGGGAATTTATATTTTCTTTTTACATATCTTGCTATAAGAGAACAAGTATAAGGTGGGGAAGAGCTATAGACTGCATCAATTTTAGTATCTTTAATTAATTCATCAATAGCTTTTGTAGCAGATTTATACCAACCAATTCTTGCATCTGGTATAAAGAAAGTAGAACGTATTATTTCTGCAATTTTTTCTTTAAAATTGATTTTTTGATTATCTTTTTTTATAGTGTTGACATCAATAGCAGTTCCTGGTTTCTTTCCTGTGAGCTTACGATAAATATCATAAGGTTCAAATATTTTTGTCCTAATTACTGTTACATCGTCAGGGATTTGCTTTAAAAGTGATTCATCTTTTGCAGGGAATTGTCCATTAGATACAGTCAGAATAATTGGGTTCCAACCATAATTCTTTAGATATTTAGTATGTTTTAATACTCTTTGTACTCCAGGACCACCGGAAGGTGGAAAGTAATACGCTATAATTAGTAAATTCTTCATTTAAAAAAAGGAGAACCCCCTTAAAAAGTATATATCATTTAGACAAAAACACACTATTAAATTATAAATTTAATAGTGATTTTTGAAAAAAAAAATAATTAAAAGAAAATATTAATTTTATATATCTTCGTCTGAATCAATATCTTCCTCAATTTTATCCCAATCATCTTCATCGTCATCTAAATCGAATTGATCTTCCCAGTTTTCATCAAATTCTTCATCATTCCATTCATCTTCTTCATCGTCATTCCATTTATCTTCTTCATCATCATTCCATTCATCAATGTCGATGTCATCATCTTCGTTGAGATTAGCGAATTTGTAGTCTGTGATATTATTAAAAAATAACTTATTAATAATTTCATTTTCATTTTCTATTTTTTCAAATAAAAGGCCGAAGCGCTGTTCAATGTGGTCGAGCATGGCGCTGAAGCGCTCCAGGCTGGCGTTCTCGCAGTTGTTGTGGAACATGAAACCGCTGATGCCGCCGATCTCGCCGAGTGCGCGTTCAATGGCCGCCGGATCGTGTTCGCCCAGACGGGAAAACGGCCGTGCCGGGTCGGCCAGGTCGTGCACGCGCAGCGCGCGACGGGCGACCTTGTCCTCGTAGGCCGGGCCGATGCCGCGGCCGGTGGTGCCGATGGCCTTGCCGCCGGCGGCCTTCTCGCGCGCCTGATCCAGCGCGATGTGGTAGGGCATGATGAGCGGCGTGGCGGGGCTGATCTTGAGGCGTGAACGCACCTCCACAC
>CALLXS010000017.1 GCA_937875295.1 uncultured bacterium
AATCGCTTGCTAATTCTTTTGTATCGCAAAGTGAGCTACCGATTAATACTAATCTAAATATACCACTTTGTTCAGGAAGAGAATTATTAATTTCGAAGCCATCTTCTGTAAATTCAGGACGTGCTGATAAATCAACAGTGCTCCAAGTACCAGCTTTGTATTGTTCCCAGCGGAAATCAAACACATTACCAGTTAATAATTCTTTATCAACATTTACATTAATACTTGTACCTTCGCATACTTCGATGTGATTTTCAAGTAATAAAGGAGAAGTGAGAACTAAATTGCGTAATGGTTCTACTGCTGTTAGCACGGAAACATTTGAAACAACTTGACCACCGCTACAATTATTTACGCCATCAAAAATTACTGCTCTATAAGAACCAGGACCGAATTTAGGGCTACCTAAAATTACTACTAAAGAGTCTTTAGTTTCACCGTTTAAATTAGCCCAAGTGTTATTTACTAATTTTTGCCATTGATATCCGGATACTGTACCAGTAGCAGCTACTTTTAGAGTAGTTTGACCATTTTCTGTACATAATTCTGCTGTTTCAAGTGGTTGTTCTGTAATTATAATTATTTCTTCAGCTTTAATATTTGCAATGTTTGATTCAAATGTCTTGCCTCCACCACTTACTACTACACTATAATTCACACCAGCTCTTGGAGTAGCTTTGTCAAGCTTAACAATATATTGGTTAGAATTAATTATTGTAGTATCAAATTCACCGGTTTCTGGATCTGTGGTAATTTCCATATTAGTTATTGGAGTGCCATTCATCTTCCATTGATAAATAAATTCAGGATTAGTTACATTTCTTGTAATTCCATCAGAGAAACCAGTAAGAGCAGCTTGGACAGCCAATGTATGTTCTACCGGAGCACAAAGACCTTCGATAGTCTTAGGTAGATTTTGAGTAATTGCAATATTAGGAATAGCTTCGTCTGCACCCATTTGAGTAGTCTTTGGTGCTACCTGACGAGGGAGTCTATCAATATCATTTAATACTGTTGCATCTGTTAATGGAACTGCAATTAAATCATTAGATAATGAAGAATTGCCATTTAAGTGGAAATCTTCTGTAAATTCTACTTCAATATTTTTTGACTGAGCATCTCCACCAGTAGCAGTTTTAAGGTCTGCTAATGTTTCTTTATCACTTCCTACATAAGCCAAAACAGGTTCTGTAGATTCTGGGCTTACATAGTAGTTGTTATAATTCAATGTAGGAATAGTGCTTATGCTGTTAATATAAATTGCATAAGTTTTTTGATTGTTATTGTTAGTAGTTCTATTAATAAAGATATTATTTTTAACATCTGCATTATAAACTGTACCTACATATAACGGAACTGAAGGAGTTGTAGGTTGGGAAGTAGCACCTTCGATTGTGCTTCTATTGCCTTCGAGAACTACAGTATTGTGATAAATTTTAATATTAGTACCTAAGTATGCTCTAATACCGAAAGTACCATAAGATGCAAATGTACTAGTACCATTACCTAAAATTTCAGAGATTCTGTTGTTTGAAATTACAATATTTGAGTCAGAAGAAGTAGAAATATTGATAGCATCTGCGCGATTTGTTCCAGTACTATATATCTTATTAATTATATTATTATTAATAGTTAATCCGTTAATATACGTACTTAATAAGATACCAGAAATACTTGATGAATTTTTGACATTTGTAATTGTATTTCCTTCTATTTTAGAACTATCAAGTGAATATAAATACAATGGTCCATAACCAATTGAAGTTGCTAAATCATTAGGATTACCAATTAAATTATTTGTTACATTAAAATTTAGTATTGAGTAGCTAGCAGAAGTAATATAATAAGTGTAAATACCATAGTAGGAATTGCTAATATAATTATTATCAATATAAATATTTTCTAGCCCTTTTCCTCTTACATAAATACCTGCACCAGAACTTGATGTCTTGTCAAAGCCAGTAATATTAGTATATTTAATTGTAATGTCTCTACTATCAGTGTTATTAGTAGAATCACCTGAGAATGAAAATACTCTATTATAAATAGCTGATGAATTATTAATAAATGATAAGCCACGAGTAGTGCCAGTTTTATTAATTCTACCATCTATAATTACTCTATCAATACCAGCAAAGGTAATTAAACCATTATAATTAGAAGATGAAGCACTGAAATTACCTGTAATTGTACGAGCAGCATTCTTTGGATAAATTGTAATATTATATTCTCCGCCAATATTATTTACTGGAGGGAGACTATATGACGTTCCAGAAACTAAAGTCTGATTAGCTGCAATAGCAAATTCTACATCAGCATTGATACCTAATATGTATAAATCTTCGATTGCAGTTGCTAAATTTGGATAATATCTAGTAGGAAGTACAGGACCGCCAATTGTATAAATACCATTTAGAGGACCTTTGATTTCTCTTGTGCCAATAGGATTCTTATTTACGATAAGAGAAGTGTCAATTGAAACATTTGAAACTGTTTTATTTAGTACTAAAGTATCTATTCTAAGATCAATTTTATTTCCTATTGTTGCAGTTGATTTTATATCATAAGTAACAAAGAAATAATTATTATTTGCATCTAATTCTATTACAGGAGCAGATGCTAATTTTGTAACTGAATTGAAACCAGTTCCTAAAGTAGGTAAAATACCAAAAAGTGTAGCTGTTGTATCAAAAGTACTCTGATTTGACATCCATACTTTTACATTTTCAATATCGTTGCTATTAGCAGTACCTACATTAGTAAATACTAATCTTTTAATATTAAATCTATTAGAAAATCCTGATGTTACGACATTTAAAGCACCAATTTCTTGATTTGTAGACCCTAACTGAACTGCTGTTTGTGTTACAGACATTGTATCTATGCTTGTGATTGTCATTGGTGGAGGAGGAATTAATTGTACTAAATAGTCTTCTGTTTCTCCCCAAGTATATGTTCCGCAAGGAGCGGCTGCATCGTTCTCATCGACAACAAGCCTCATTAAGGTCTGAGCATTACCCCCTAAATTAACGTTACCTGGTATTGAAATAGTACCAGTCCAAGTATCACTAGTTAAACTATTACCACTACCAGTAGCAGGTACTGTAAAAGCAAGCTCATCTGGCAAATCAAAATTACCATTCCTATTATAATCAATATATAAGTTTACTTTGCTGGAATATGCATAAGTACCGACATTAACTATGCTTACGCTGACAGGATAAGTCATACCAGCTTGTAAATTAATTGGTGGAATTGTTACAGTAAAATCAGTATATTGCTTATTAGCAGTAGTGTTACTATAAAGAGGAGTGGCACTACCATTATTTAAAATTGAACCATTTTCACCAATTGAAAAGTTTCCTATATCTTGGTCATTTGTATAAATAGCTCCAGAGGTGCAGTAGGATGACATTAAGTTGCCATTAGCATTAATATTAACAGTTTTAGGAGCTAATAATCCACCACCAGTTATAGTAAATTGCCCAGTGTAAGAATCAGCTTGAGCACCCGAAGTTAATGACGCATAAATTGGAACTGAAGCAAGTGAACCACCAGTATATGGTATGTTTAAA
Source organism: uncultured bacterium (assembly GCA_937875295.1). Taxonomy (GTDB): domain Bacteria; phylum Bacteroidota; class Ignavibacteria; order Kapaibacteriales; family UBA2268; genus CALLXS01. Next base: position 3,576 of record CALLXS010000017.1, read on the forward strand.
GTATTTGGTGCAACAACAGCTGGAGATGTTGGTGTAAGCCGAACAGAAACATTTGGACCAGGGGTAACAACCAAATTACCACTTGCAGGAGTAAGAAGATCTGCAGTAATATTTACTGTATGTAATGAAGAAGTAGTATTTACATCTAAATATCCTAATTCTATGATTGATGGTGTTAAAATAGCATATGGATAATTCAATAAACTATATCCAAATTTAACATTAGGTCTACTATAAGTCCTTGAACCTGTTGAAGCAAAATCGTCAATAGTAGCTACATTATCTTGATTTTTATATAAAGTCATATAATTTGGAGATGTAGAAGTATATCTAATAGGTGTTGATCCAAGACCAGTGGTAGTATTGTTAGTCCAGGCAGTTTCTACTATTATATTTGAAGAACCATCCCATAGAAATGGAGTAGTAAAAGTAAACTGTAACCAACCAGGAGCTGTACCTAATGTACTTAATGTGGTTGTCGCTTGATAAACGGTAGTAAAAGTACCAGTCTCAAAACTGGTAGTTATTTGAGAAAGATTAGTATTTTTAATTCTAATTCTAAAATTCTGCGCTGGAATAGCACTAGCTGAATTATTATAGAATGCAAGAGAATTAATTTCTCCAGGTTGCATACCAGCTGCTACAAGCTCTGTGACAGTAAAAATCATTTGCATTTTGTTGCCGCCAAAATTACTAATGTATGGATAAGAAGTTATAGTACTAGTCCCAGTACCAATAATTACATCAGTTGCATTAGAGTAACTACTCCCTAATAGCAATATAAAAGCTATTGTGCTAAGGAGTTTATAAAGTTTTTTCATTTGAAAAATTCCTTTAATTTGTTAGAAATATATATTTATTATTTGTCTTTAGTTTCAAATTGCTTTATATATAATATATTACATATCGGCTTTTAATGAAAAATCTTCAATTAGTTTATATTAAAAGCAATTCTTTCAATTAATTATGTAATAATATACTATCAATTATTATTCCACTAATCGAAAGTAAAACGCATTTAAATGTTTAAAATATAAATAGCTTAAATAGCTTATAAAACAATTATATCTATATTAGATTTTCAAAAATAAAAAATTTTAATCAAAAAACATTCTTTTAAAATAAATTTGTTACATATTTTCTTAATTTTTATTAATAAAAAGGTGTTTTTTTAAAATAAAAAGCAAAAAGTGTGCAATTATTTACACACTGCGTAAAATAATTACGAAATTTATTTTATTTTTTGATTAATTCTCTAATTTTCATTACAGCATCTTTTGTAGCATTTTTTTTGGCTAATTTTATAGTTGCATTGGTCATAACTTCTAATTCTTTTTTATTATGTAAAATAGAATTAATTGTCTCAACTATTTTCGCACCAATTTCATCATTATTAATAATGATAGTGGCATTATTCTTCTGTAATTCCTCAGCATTTGCTTTTTGCTCATTATTTGAGGCACTTGGCAGAGGTACCAAAATAGAAGGTTTGCCATTATATGTAAGCTCGGCTACAGTGGTGGCACCGGATCGAGAAATTACTAAATCAGCTGCAGCATAAGCGCTTGCCATATCGTCTATAAATTCGAGTTTTTTCACATTTCTTGGTAACTCACTTATAACTTTATATTCTTTGCCTGTCTGCCAAATAAATTGCACATTATCATCTTTGAAGCTATCGAAAGCATTCATAGCTGCATTGTTAATTGCTCTTGCTCCCAAGCTTCCGCCGAAAATCAAAATTGTAGGAACATTCGGATCTAAACCAAATTTTTCGCGAGCTTCTTCTTTTGAAATTAGGTTATCAAACATTTTTCTAAGAGGATTACCTAAGCAAATTACTTTGGATTGTTCGCTATTAGAAAAATAGTTTTTCGTTGCTTCAAATGAAGTAATAATTAAATCTGCTTTTGGCGATAGAATTTTAATTGTCTTGCCGGGAGAGACATTTGATTCCATTAAAATTAAAGGAATTTTAGCTTGCGAAGCAGCTATGCCTGTTGGATAACTTATATATGCACCTGTGCAAAGCACAAAATCAGGTTGCTCTTTTTTGATTATTTTGCGAATGGTCGAGATTGATTTAATAATCTTAAAAGGTAAAGTTATGGTAGAAGCACTAAGCAACCCAACAAAACCTCTAATAGGAATTGATGTGAAGCTATATCCTAGCTTTGGGATTATTCTTGCTTCAAGTTTTTCAGGATTTCCAACGAAAAATGCTTCAAAATTATCATCAGTTTGAGATTTAAATTCTTCTGCAATTGCAACTGCCGGAAAAAGATGTCCACCAGTACCGCCAGCACCAATTAGTGCTTTTATTTTGCTCATATTGTAAAAAAAGTATTATTAATTTTCAATTATTTGATAAATTATTCGTTTTGAGTATTATGATTTACTTAAAAAATTAGAGACTCAAATAATGCAATATTATTTTTTTTAATTTTTAACAAAGTTTTAAAATAGTTTCATTGATAAAGTGCTTATTTAAGTTCAATTATTAAATCTATCTAAAATTATTCAAATTGTATGGGACATTTAGATTTTAGCTTTCCATTAAAGGACTCCATATTAATATTTGGCGTTATATTGCTTATAATATTAATTACTCCTATGCTCTTAAAGAAACTAAAGTTACCCAATTTAGTTGGTTTAATAATATTTGGGATGTTGATTGGTCCTAATGGTTTAAATATAATAGCAGAGAATGATACAATCAAATTTTTTGGGAACATTGGTTTGCTCTTTATAATGTTTATAGCTGGGTTAGATCTTGATTTCCATGAATTTAAGAAATTTCGGAACTTCAATATATTATATGGCTTTTTATTGTTCTTTCTTCCAGTATTGCTTGGATTTCTGATTTATTATAATTTCTTTGGAAATGATATGATTTCTGCAATGCTTGTAGCAATTATATTTTCAACTAATACTTTAATTTCATATCCAATTGTAAAGAGACTTAATATTGCTTCTACAATGCCCGTAACTTCTGCAGTAGGAGCGGCAGTTTTAGCAGATACATCTGTACTTATACTATTAGGCTTTTTGAAACAATTTGCAGTAAGTGGGACTGATATTACAATTGTTGTTGTCGTAGTGCTTAAATTCGCTTTATATTCAGCTCTTATTCTGATTTTATACCCCAGACTTACTAGGCTTTACTTTAAGAGAATTGATGTAGAAAATACATCACAATTTATTTACATTTTTACGCTATTAATAATTACTGCGGTATTATCCTATCTGCTTGATATAGAGCCAATCGTCGGTGCATTTTTAATTGGTCTAGCACTTAATTCGATTATTCCTCATAATTCACTTTTAATGGGAAGGATAGAATTTACAGGGAATGCTCTATTTATACCATTTTTTCTCGTATATGTAGGATTTTTAATTGATTTAAGGATGCTATTTTCAGAAATAATGCCGTGGATATTTGCAATATTATTTGTGTTTATTTCATTTGCAGGGAAATTTTCAGCAGCTTTTATTTCAAGCAAAATCTTTAAAATTAATAAAGATAATAGAAATTTAATATTTGGACTAAATTTATCTCAAGCTGGAGCCACGATTGCAATTGCAATAGTTGTAAATAGTTTAGGAATATTAGATACAAATGAGCTAAATGCAGTTATCATTCTAATCTTAGTTACTTGCACTGTGTCTACATTTATTGTTGAAAGGTATGGAAGAAAAATTGCCATTAAGAATGCTGATGTATATGATATTCCAGAGATTTATCCTCAAAGAATATTAGTACCATATTCTAATCCAGCATCTATAAACAGTTTAATAAATTTAGCAATTATGTTTAAGGAAAAAAATTCAGAACCAATTTTTCCTATAAATATAATAACTGATACACAAGATGCTGATAATATAATTTTTGCTAATAATAAAAAATTAGCTAATATTTTAAAACAAGCTGAAGCAATCAATATTACTTTGACACCTGCTACGAGGATAGAGACTAGCATTCCCAATGGATTAAATAAAGCTATCAATGAATTATTAATTACAACTACAATTTTAGGATGGAATTTTAAGAAATCTATTGATAGCAATCTATATAATAAGCAATTAAATCAATTACTTAATATTAATAATTCTATGTTTTTAGCTTGCAAGATAAATAACATTCAAAATATTAAGCAATTGAATTTATTCGTGCCTGAAAATGCTCAATTTGAAAAAGGTTATAAAAAATGGATAAATTTACTAAACATATTTTTTAAGAATTTCAACACCGGCATAAATATCTACCAAGCAAATAATCCTTCGCAAAATTTATATAATATTTTTAAAAATTCAAATAGCAAGAGCAAGATAACTCATATTACTTCTTTTGACGAAATAAATGTAGATGAATTAATAAATACAAATTCATTAAATATTATTATTCATACTCGAATCAAGGGTATTTCGCATAGCGTCCGTGATAATTACTTTATAAATGAATTAATTACAAAGGGCGATGATATTACAAATATTATCTTGCTTTATCCAGAGCAATCAAATGCTTTGGATATTGAAGAAATGTATAAACATTCTGAGGTGATGGACGAATCTCTGATTTCTACGAATTTGAGTCTAATCGAGCGATTAATAAGAAAAATTAAGGATTAATTGTTCTCGATTATTCTATATTATAATTATAGAAAAAAACTCAATATTCATTATTTTGAATTATTGAGTTTCTTTGATTTATAAACAGAATTATTTTATCTTATTTCAATTAATTCTTCAGCAGTAGCACGTTTCCCATGTACTACATTTTTAGGTACAAGTTTCACTTCTGGTTTCACATATTTCTCAAATTCGTCTCTGAATTTATTAATAAATCCTTTCACTGGCCAAGCTGCAGCATCACCTAAAGCGCATATTGTTCTTGCTTCAATATTAGAAGCTACAGAAATCAGTAAATCCAAATCTTTACTCGTGCCATTTCCATCAGCTATTCTCTTTAAAATTTTCTCCATCCACCCGCAACCAATTCTACATGGAGTACATTGACCACATGATTCGTGATGATAGAAATGAGTAATTCTTTGTATAACTTTTAATAAATCAGTATCTTCGTCCATTACCATAATACCGCCAGTACCAATATGTGTGCCATATTGTTTGAGAGATTCCTCATCCATTTTCACACCTTCAATTTCATCACCTCTTAGAGGTGGCATTGAAGAGCCACCGGGGATAACAGCTTTGACTTTTTTACCATTTTTAATACCTCCGCAGATATTATAAATAATATCAGTAAGTAAAGTACCGGTAGGTAATTCATATACTCCAGGTTTATTAATATGTCCACTTACGCCGAATAATAAAGTACCGGGATGCTTTGGTTCGCCAATTTTAGCATAAGCATCTGCTCCAATTTCAATTATTGCTGGTACTGAAGCAATAGTTTCTACGTTATTTACTGTGGTTGGCTTGCCCCAGAGTCCGAAATTAGCTGGAAATGGTGGCTTAATTCTTGGATAGCCCCTTTTGCCTTCTGTAGAATTCATTTGAGCAGTTTCTTCTCCGCAGACGTACGCACCAGCACCTTTATGCAAATAAATATCAATTTTATATTTTCCGCCAAAGGTATTAGTCATATTTTTGCCGAGAAAACCTTTTTCGTATGCAGTGTCAATAGCTTTTTGCATCATATTATATTGAGAATGATATTCTCCTCTAATATACAGATATGCTGAAGTAATTTGCATTGCATAGCCGGCTATCATAATGCCTTCGATTAGTTGAAATGGATTTCTCTCAAAAATTTGTCTATCTTTAAATGATCCTGGTTCAGATTCATCACCATTTACAGCTAAATAGCGAATAATTCCATCGCCTTTAGGCATAAATGACCATTTTAAACCAGTTGGGAATCCGCCGCCGCCACGACCTCTCAAGCCGGAACGCTTAATGTAATCGATTACATCGGCGGG
>CALLXS010000018.1 GCA_937875295.1 uncultured bacterium
CGGAGACTATATGTCAGAACTTCCTAATAAGAATAATAAAAAAAATATATTTGGCGACGATAACAATCCTAACAATCAAAGTCCACAGGTAAAGATATTTAAAAACATAATTGTCTGGGGCATTTTGCTTTCAGCATTCATTGTAATGTTTTCAATGATGAACAATATTGAAAACGAGGAAACCCTAGTATCATATTCAGAATATAAAGAAATTTTAAATAGTGGTAAGATTTCTACTGCACGTATTGAAAAATCACAATATAATGACTACGACTTTTTCGGAGAACTAAGAGAACCAATTAAAATAAACGTAAATGGTAGGTATAAAGATATTACAAAATTTCGCACTAAATTAGGTATCATCAATTCTGATACTGAAAAAGAATGGGCTGAAAAGGGGATTAATTGGAAATATGAAAAAAGTGATGATAGTATTTGGAATATTATCTTTTCATTCTTGCCTTGGGTAGTATTAATTGGTATTTATATTTTCTTTATTAGGAGAATGCAAGGTGGTGCCGGAGGTGGTAAAAATGGAGTATTTTCATTCGGAAAATCAAAAGCAAAATTATTAAATGAAAATCAGAAAAAAATTACTTTTGCAGATGTAGCTGGTGCTGACGAAGCAAAATATGAACTTGAAGAAATAATAGAATTTTTAAAAGAACCAAAGAAATTTCAAAGACTTGGTGGTAAAATTCCACGTGGCGTTTTGCTGTTAGGACCTCCAGGCACAGGAAAAACTTTGCTAGCAAGAGCTGTGGCAGGAGAATCAGGAGTACCATTCTTTAGTATTTCAGGAGCTGATTTCGTAGAAATGTTCGTTGGTGTGGGTGCAAGTAGAGTAAGAGATTTATTCGACCAAGCTCAAAAAAATAGTCCATGTATAGTTTTTATAGATGAAATTGATGCTGTAGGAAGACATAGAGGAGCTGGTTTGGGTGGTGGTCATGATGAAAGAGAACAAACTCTTAATCAATTATTAGTTGAAATGGATGGATTTGAGCAAAATAGTGGAGTAATTGTTATTGCTGCTACTAATAGACCTGATGTACTTGATCCGGCATTACTAAGACCAGGAAGATTTGATCGTCAAATTGTTGTAGATAGACCAGATATTAAAGGACGTGAAGGTATTTTGAAAGTCCATACTAAGAAAATACCTTTAGCAGAAGATGTAGATTTATCTGTATTAGCTAAAGGAACTCCCGGATTTTCAGGAGCTGATTTGGCAAATATGGTAAATGAAGCAGCTTTATTTGCAGCAAGAAGAAATAGCGAAAAAGTAACAATGTATGACTTTGAAATGTCTAAAGATAAAGTAATGATGGGCGTAGAGAGGAAAAGTATGGTTATCTCAGACAAAGAAAAAGAATCTACTGCTTATCATGAAATGGGGCATGCTTTAGTTGGAGCATTATTACCAAATTCTGACCCAGTACATAAGATTTCTATTATCCCTCGTGGAAGAGCTTTAGGCGTAACATCTTATTTACCTTTAGAAGATACACATTCATGGAATAAAGACTATATTGAATCTCAAATTGTGATATTGCTTTCGGGTAGAGCTGCTGAAAAAATTGTATTTAATCAATATTCTACAGGTGCATCTAATGATCTGGAAAGAGCTACTAAATTAGCTAAAAAAATGGTTTGCGAATGGGGAATGAGTGAAGTTTTAGGTCCTGTAAATTATGGAGCAAATTCTGAAGAAGTATTTTTAGGACGTGAAATTGCTCAAAATAAAGATCATAGCGAGGAAACTGCATTAAAAATCGATAATGAAATTAGAAGAATATTAGTCTCAAGTGCCGAAAAATCTGATAAATTGCTTAATGAAAATATCGATATGCTTCATAAAGCATCTAAAGTACTATTAGAAAGAGAAACCTTAGAAGGTGAAGAGCTACAAATGCTTATGAGAGGCGAAGAACTTCCACCTATGAATATTAAGAAGTTAGAGGCTTTAAAATCAATTAAAATTGACGATCTAAAATAAATTAAAGAAAACAAGTAAACCTTATAAAAATAATAATATTAGCAAATTGCAGGAGATTATATTCTTCTGCAATTTTTTAATGAAAATAAAATGAATTTAGAAATTAATAGCAATGATATTGTATGCGGAATAATGACTGGTACTTCATTAGATGGAGTTGATATTGCATTCAGTAAATTTGATATTAATAACTCGTTGAAAATAGAATTGCTTGGATATTCTACTTTACCATATCCACCTTCCTTTTCTAATTATGTAAAACAATTAATCTCTAATCCAAATTGGAGAGATATTTCTTTTCTTAATTATTTTATTGCAGAATTATATCAAAAAGCAATATTATTTTCTGCAAATAGATTTAATCTTAATATAAGTGATATTAAATTAATTGGAATACATGGTCAAACTATGTGGCATGAACCAAATGGAATTGAATTATTTAATTCCAAAATACCGTCTACTTTACAAATTGGCAATGCATCTGTACTTGCTACTAAAATGGGTATTCCAGTTGTTAGCGATTTTCGTGCTGCTGATATGGCTTTAGGCGGTCAGGGGGCTCCATTAGTCCCAAGATTTGACTATGATTATTTTAAATCTAATAATGATAATATAGTTTGTCTTAATATCGGGGGAATGGCTAATATAACTTATTTACCTGAAAATTCAGATATTAAAGATGTTATAGCGTTTGATACTGGACCGGGAAATGTTTTAATTGATCTTATAATGAAGAAATATTTTAATAAAGAATATGATTCAAATGGTGAAATTGCTCGCTTAGGAAAAATTAATGAAATATTATTAGAAAGTTTATTAAATGATGATTTTGTGAAATGTCTTCCACCTAAGTCAACTGGTCGAGAATATTATAATGAAGAATATTTGAATAAATACAATATCAATGGATACGACCAAGTAGATATATTACATACGCTTACGCATTTCACCTCAAAGAGTATAGAATATAATATTAAACAATTTTGTAAGAAAGTAGATAAAATAATTGTATCAGGAGGAGGAGTTAGGAATTTATTTTTAATGGAAATATTACAATCATTATTTCCAAGTATTTTAATTGAAACATCTGAGGATTATAAAATTCCAATTGATGCAAAAGAAGCAATTGCATTTGCATATATGGCTTATAGAACTGTTAATGGGTTGCCATCGAACATACCTTCTGTAACTGGAGCAAGTAGAGAAGCGATTTTAGGAAGTTTAAGTTTTCCATTCTAAAATTATTTTACGTAACTAATTATACCTCCACCTATTAACATATCACCATCATAAATTACTAATGATTGCCCAATTGCAATTGAATTTTTTGAATTTACAAATTCAACTATTAATTTATTATTTTCAATTTTGCAATATGCTTCATTACCTTGGTCTCTGTATCTGATTTTTACATTATAAATTTTTTCTTGCTGAAGAGGTTGATTTATCATTAAATTAACGTTTTCTGCTTCTAAATAATTATTCGAAATATTATCTATTGTTTCTAAATTTATAATATTTTCATTTGCGTCAATTGATTTCACATAAAGTGGTTCACTGTGAGATAGTCCTAATCCTTTTCTTTGACCGACAGTATAAAATGGATACCCATTATGAGTTCCTTTTATCTTGCCTCTAAATATAAAATTTCCTTTTTGAACTTTATTCTCAAAATTAGCATTCTCAATTAGATATTTTCGATAATCGTTATCAGGTATAAAACATATTTCTTGAGAATCAGGCTTTGAATTTACATTAATATTATTTCTCTTTGCAATATCTCGAATTTCAGATTTAAGATAATTCCCTAGTGGAAAAACTATCTTTGACATTTGTTCGGGATTCAGTCCCCAGAGAAAATATGTTTGGTCTTTAGTAGAGTCTTTTGCTTTTGAAATGATGTTTTGTTGTAATTGGTCATCAAAATTAATTTTAGCATAATGTCCTGTAGCTATTAAAGGGATATTTTCTTTATTAGCGTAATCTAAAAGTACTTTAAATTTCAAATTTGGATTGCAATATGCACAAGGGTTTGGGGTACGACCTCGAGAATATTCTTCAATAAAATATTTAATAACTGAATTTGAAAATTCTTTGGAAATATCTATAATGTGATGCTTAATATTTAAAGAATCAGCAGCATTTTTTGCATCATTTAAGAAAGTTAAATTTTCTGGGTCGGAATTAGTTTGTTGATTAAAAGTAAGCCCAATAACTTCATAACCCATTTCTTTTAAAAGAATTATTGCCGTAGAAGAATCAACTCCTCCACTCATACCTAATAAAATTCTTTTTTTATCATTCATTATATACTTGATAATTCAATAAAAAAATTCTTCGCTATTTGGAATAACGAAGAACTTTATAAAATCATTTATTGATACGAACAATATAACTATTCATCAGAGAAGAAATATTCACTCATATCGTCTAATTTCACATTTACAACGATCCATCCAGATTTTGGAGAATTGTAAAAAGTAAATATCCATCTCATAGGATAATTTGATTGGATACCTAAGTATCTGAGTCTAATGAGCGAAGGGCAAGCGATTTCAGAGCTTACTGCTTCTCCACCTTTTATTTTTCCATAAAGCACTACTGCTTGTTTGGTTTGGTCGATTAAATTTTTTACTTGTTCTTCTTTGTTTCTAAATGGGCTATTTAATAATAAATTATCAAAAGCTTCTTTAAATTCATTTCTACCTAATAAATCAAAGAAATTTGTACATCTTATTTGTAATTCATCTGGTACATTAATAAATTGAGATGAATTACTTCCTGGACGAGTAGCAGCATTTTCTTGTGAAAACAAGCTAAGCGCTGAGAAGATCAAGAAAAAAACATATAAATTTAATTTTTTCATAAAAATTTTATATATATTATTAATTTGTAATTGCTAAATAAAAAAATGCTAAATAAAAAATATTTTTATTTTTTTATTACTTACTTTAACAATTACTATTATCGGCTAATAATAAAAAAAGTGAATAAAATATTTAATTTTTATAATCCAACTAATCTCTTTAAATGGCTAATTTCTTCACGAGTCAAATATCTATATTTCCCTCTCAATAATCCACTTACATTTAAATTTGCATAAAATTTCCTATGTAATTTCTTAACTTCGTAGCCGAAGGCTTCGAACATTCTCCGGACTTCACGATTCTTTCCTTCTTTAATTGAGATAGTAACTTGTGTGTGGTCTTTAGTATTTACAAATAGTTCGCAAGGGGAAGTTTTCCCATCTTCTAATTCAATACCCTCAGAAATTTCTTTGCAATGATTAAAATCAATATTTTTATTAAGCCCCACTTCATATACTTTTTCAACTTCATATTTCGGGTGCATTAATCTATTTGCTAGTTCTCCATCATTTGTAAGTAACAATAAACCGGTAGTATTTCTATCTAATCTTCCGACGGGAAATACTCTTACAGAAACATTAATTAAGTCCATAACGGTTTTTCTGCCTTGTTCGTCGCTTGTCGTTGTGATATAATCTTTAGGTTTGTTTAAAATGATGTATCTATGCTGAATAATATGCGAAATAGGGTCGCCATTAATTGTAACAAGGGCATCAGGTTCGATTTTAGTACCAAGATCAATAGTTATGCGACCATCGACTTTAACCACTCCAGCAGAAATTAATTCATCTGCTTTTCTTCGAGAGCAATAGCCAGAATCAGCAATATATTTATTTAATCTAATTAATCTATCTTTGATAATTTGTTGTTCGGAACTTGTTTTTTTTTGTTTCATATAATAGGGGTCTAAAAGATAGTGTAGAGATTTTTAAAATAAATGATTTATTTGAAAAATAATTCGTAATTTTGATATTCAATTAATTAAAATCATTTATATTAAAAAATGATAATACAAATATAACTATTTTTTAGTAAAATATTATCTTGTTAAATGAATAAACTATTTCAATTTTTATTATTACCTATTCGATTGTTATTGCGATTATTTTTCAAAGAATATGAATTAAAGATTGCAGGACAATATTTATTTAGCTTTAAGAGAGATTTTAATTTTATTTCGATAATCACATTTATTTCATTTCTTGGGATTACAATTGGAATTGCTGCTTTAATTATAATTCTATCAATTTTCAATGGATTTAGAGATTTTGCTCAAGAGCAAGTTATTAATTTCGACCCTCATATTAAAATCAATATAAAAACAACACAAAGTAATTTAGAGAATATTTCAGAAAATGAATATATGCTTAGACATTATTCTGAAGTGGAGCAATATTTACAAAGCAAATCTCAAATATTAAATTACTCACCTGTAGTAAATGGGAAAATCATCATAAAGGTGAATGAATCATTACAAGTTGCATATTTAACTGGCTTAGATACAAACAAAATAAAGAAAGTATCTGGGATTTCTAATAAGTGCATTGCAGGAAGGTATTCTCTTGCTAATGAAAATGGAATCCCAAATATTGTAATTGGAGCAGGTCTAGCAGATAATTTAGGGATAATACCCTTTGATACTTTATTTTTAATATCACCAGATATGATAGAAACTTCCATAAAACAAATGGATTTGAGCTATCAAATTCCAGCAAGAGCTTCAGCTTTTTTTATGTCATATTCTAAAGAATATGATGAAACAATGATTTTTTCATCAATCGATTTTGCCGAAGATATATTCTATAAAAACGATAAAATTCAAAGAAATTTCGATATTAGATTAAATAATCTAAATCAAATAGATGATATAATAAAAGATTTAAAAGTAAAATTTCCAAATGATGAAGTGCTGTCGTGGTATGATCTTCATTCTGATATGTTTAATATAATGAAACTCGAGAGATTAATGGTGTTTGTAATTTTATCGCTAATTATTACAATAGCTACTTTTAATCTACTTGCATCGCTTACAATGACTGTTATTGAAAAGCAAAGCGACATAGCTATTCTTAAAGCTATAGGAGCAGAAAATGCTTCTATAAGAAATATTTTTACTGCAGAGGGATTATTAATTGGAGTGGTATCAATTTTCTGGGGAACTTTGCTTGGAATTCTATTCTGCTTGGGGCAGATTCATTTCAATTGGTTTAGTCTTGATACGACAAAATATCTAATAGATGGTATCCCAATTTCTCTTGAATATTGGAATATTATAATTATTGATATTTTTGCACTGATTTTATCAATATTTTCTACAATATTACCTGCAAAATATGCATATAAACAAGAAATAGCAGAATCAATTAGAAATAATTAATTACTATATATTAATGATTTACAATTTTTTATAATAAAATTACGTTTATAAAAGTCTTATTGGAATAATTAACAATGATTAAAAATATGGATTCTAAAACTGAACAAAAAAGATTATTAGATTTAATTGAAAGTAGACTTAAAGAAATCATCCCAAATATGAACCCACAAGAGGTTTATGAGCCATTTAGGTACATTATGGCTGAAGGTGGCAAAAGGATCCGCCCAATGCTTGCAGTTCTTACTTGCGGTTGTATTTGTGGAGTTCCTGAAAAAGCTATTGATGCAGCTTGTAGTATAGAGACTATGCATAATTTTACTCTCGTTCACGATGATATTATGGATAATTCTTCTATTCGTCGCGGGAAAGAAACTGTCCATAAAAAATGGGACGAATCAGTAGGAATTTTAACTGGTGATACTATGGTCGGCTATTCCTATAGATTTTTAGAAACATATTCAAATGAAACAAGTTATAGAGAAATGATTAAGGCTTTGACAACTGCATTAATTGAAGTTGCTGAAGGACAAACTTATGATATGCAATTTAATACAAATAAAAATGTAGAATTAAAAGATTATTTCCTAATGATAGGGAAAAAGACTTCTGCACTTTTACAAGGAAGCGTATTATTAGGAGGTAATTGTGCAGGTGCAAGCAAAGAAGAATTAACAAATTTAGATGAATATGCATATAATTTAGGTATTGCCTTTCAAATTCAAGATGATTTACTTGATATAACTGCAAATCAAGCTAAATTTGGAAAACAAATCGGTCAAGATTTAATCGAAGGGAAAAAATCTTATCTTATATTAAAAGCAAGAGAATTAGCAGAAGATAAAAATGATATTCAATTAATTGAAAAGTTCTTTAATGATAATGGCTTACAAAAAGAAGAAATTCAAAAAATGAAATCAATTTATGAAAAATTAAATATTTTCGAAATTGCTCAAAATGAAATAGAAAAATATTTAGAGGTCGCTACTCAATCTATTAATAAATTAAAGAAAAACGAATACACTGAAATACTTTTAGATTTGCTAAAGAGCCTAAATAAAAGAAATTATTAAAATAATGTTAGCAAAATTTGAAGTTTGCTCAAGAAATATTCAATTAATTGTAATTGTGTATTTTGATGTTTTTATTTAATTCGATTTTTATTTGATTGAGCAATGTGTAATGAAAGATAAATAAATCAAGCCAAAGCAAAACTTAGCAATTAGAAAATATGATTATTTGAAAATATCATTCATGGTTCATTAATATTTATTCTTTCCATTTCCAAGCATACCAAGCTATAAAAAGAGTAATTGAGATTTCAATTATGGAGAAAAATATATAATGCATTGTATTTGAACCAGTAAAAAGAGAACTTGCTTGTATAATTGTAAGTAGTATCCCAAAAATAATATTTAGAGTTCTATTTAATTTATATGATAATATTCGCGAAAGAATTATCATCATCATGGGAATTTCCATTATAATAGCAAATGTAAGTAGAAATTCTTGAGTGATAAGAATATCACCCATTTTTCCTTGAAGCACCATACGCAATTCTTCGGAAAACATAAGTGTGAAAACATCACAAAAAATATAATTTAAAGTAAGGTAAATCCACAAAATGGATAATAATTTTTTGCCTGATACTTGTATTTTATTCATTCTCATTTAATTTGATTGTAAATAATATTATTGATTTTTCCTTTGAAATATTCAAATTCTTTATTGTCAATTATCCAACTTGCGCTCACTTCTTTGGGTATTAGATAATTATTTTGTAATCCATAAGATTTTATATTTACTTGAAAGGGAGTTAATTCACTTTCGCCATTCCCAATATCACGAAATCTCTCATTAGTCTCAAATTTAGAGATTAAACCTTGATCGTCAAAAGTAAAAATTCCTGATACTTTAATATCATTATCTGTAAAAATTGCTTTAATACTATTTTTATCAATTTCCTCGTAGTAAATATTCTGAGATAAAAAGAAAGAATTTAATATTGAAAATTCAGAAAATATTGTAATTAACTCAGAAATATCCATATTTATCCCTTCTGAATTAATAATATTAAAAAGTCCGAAAAGTTTTCCTTTCATTTTACCTTTACCATTATGATAAACGTCAATTCCAGTAAATTGCATTCCTTGAATTTTCATATACATAAGTCGCGTAACAGGATTATTTGATATAAAATGTTGAGTGGTCATCGCTCGAGGTTTATCTCCTATTTTTAGAATAAGTGAGCTTTCAGCCCATTCGATATCAGCATTCCATTCAATTGGTTTCTCTAAAACGCCTGCAATTCTGAGGTAATTTGCAATTAGTTTTGGTACTTTTTGTAAATCAGTTTCTGAAATTGATCTGTTTTCAGATATTATTTGACTTTGTTTCTCTATAACATTATTACGAATTGAGGCAAATATCTTTTTCATTTCTTCTCTTAAATTATCAAAAGTATTTATAACAATGACGATAACTTAAGTCAAAAAGTGAGATTATTAAGAAAATTTAACAATTATTATTTAAAGAAAAAGATTTAAATGATAGTCAAAAATAAAAAAATAGGAATAAAAAATATTTATTCCTATTTTGTGGTTAGGGAGGGAGTTGAACCCCCGACACATGGATTTTCAGTCCATTGCTCTACCAACTGAGCTACCTAACCATATTATAAGCACAAATTCAGACTACAAAGATAAGGAAATAATTCAAAATATACAAGTAGAAAAATAATTTTTCTGTATTATTAAAAGTCATTTTATTAAGGATGTTGATGTTAGCAAAGAGTTTGAAAATGTTATAATAATCGATAACTAACTTAAATTAATTGCTGACAAAAATATTATACCATCACCAAGCAATAAATTCAAAGACGTATTGCCAGCAAATGGATTCGCCACTAATCCCGGCGAATGGAAACCTGATAAGAATAAGAATTGTAAAGGAGTAAAAGAAGGACTGGAAAATGAACTTAAAAATAGAGTGGAGGATGTAAAGAAATTCGGAAATAATACAAAAATAGTAGATTGATAATCAAAATATTGAAGGGTTAAACGCATTGTAGCAGTTTAGGTACTTATTACACATCACTTCCATAATATTACCCTCTAACGATTCTATCGGACTAACCTAATTCTGCCTCAATGTTTAGTTTATCGTTTTTTTATATGTCTTTTCAATATTCTTACTACATTACAGAGCTAAATTTTATTTTAGTTTTTAAAAAAAGATAATATTTTTCCGAATGTCTAGCTTGTACTTAAGGTAGGGTTGCAACACCTCAATATAGTAGCTATGGTACTATATCGGGGGCTTCCTTAGATATACCCCATAACGATTCTAAGTCGCCCAGCAATGTCCCTACCTTAAGTACAAGCTAGTTTTAAATTCTTACTTTTCAATGCTCTTTCTAATATTATCGAGCTAAATTTTTTTTTGTTCAAAAAAAATGATATAATTATCGAGGACTAGCTTGTACTTAAGGTAGGGTTGCTTATCCTCAGTATAGCAGTTATGGTCACTATAACCGAATGCTTCCTTAGATATACCCCATAACGATTCTAAAGTCGCCCAGCGATGTCCCTACCTTAAATACAAGTTAGTTTCGAATTCTTACTTTTCAATGTTCTTTTTAATATTAACGAGCTAAATTTTATTTTAGTTCAAAAAAAATGATATATTATTCCGAATGACTAGCTTGTACTTAAGGTAGGGTTGCTGAACCATAGTATAGCAGTTATGGTAG